>NZ_JBEYXR010000011.1:180411-238228 GCF_040645135.1 Streptomyces sp. NPDC046859 | reverse complement strand
GAGTTCTCAAGGAACGGACGCTTCCTTTGTACTCACCCTCTCGGGCTTTCCTCCGGGCGCTTCCCTTCGGTCTTGCGTTTCCGACTCTATCAGATCTTTCCGACCCGATTTCCTCGGCGCTTTCCAGGTTCCCGCTTCCGCGTTTCCCTTTCCGGCGGTTCCGACTTTATCAGAAGTTCTGAGTCGGATTTCCCGCCCCCTGCGGGGCCGGTCCGGGCACATGAAGTGGCCGGGTTCCCCTCGGGCGGAGCCGTAAACCTACTGGAGCGGGGCGCCCCGATGCAAATCGAGGCGCCCCGCTCCTGAGTCAGGCGGCCGTGGGCCGGCGGGTCGTCAGACCTCCACGACCACCGGCAGGATCATCGGCCGGCGCCGGTAGTTGTCCGAGACCCACTTGCCGAGGGTCCGGCGCACCAGTTGCTGGAGCTGGTGCGGTTCGACCACGCCGTCCTGGGCCGAGCGTTCCAGCGTCTCGGTGATCCTCGGGATGACGTCCGCGAAGGCGGAGTCCTCGATGCCGGAGCCGCGGGCCTGGATGTGCGGGCCTCCCGTGATCTTGCCGGTGGAGGAGTCCACCACCACGAAGACCGAGATGATGCCCTCGTCGCCGAGGATCTTGCGGTCCTTCAGGGCCGGCTCGCCCACGTCGCCGACCGAGAGGCCGTCGACGTAGACGTATCCGGCCTGGACCTTGCCCGCGATCTTGGCCTTGCCCTCGACGAGGTCGACGACGACGCCGTCCTCGGCGATGACGATGCGGTCGTGCGGGACGCCCGTCAGGGCGCCCAGCTCGGCGTTGGCACGCAGGTGGCGCCATTCGCCGTGGACCGGCATCAGATTCTTCGGGCGGCAGATGTTGTAGAAGTACAGCAGCTCGCCGGCCGAGGCGTGGCCCGAGACGTGGACCTTGGCGTTGCCCTTGTGGACGACGTTGGCGCCCCAGCGGGTCAGGCCGTTGATCACGCGGTAGACCGCGTTCTCGTTGCCGGGGATGAGCGACGACGCCAGGATCACGGTGTCGCCCTGGACGATGCGGATCTGGTGGTCGCGGTTGGCCATCCGGGACAAGGCGGCCATCGGCTCGCCCTGGGAGCCCGTACAGACCAGGACCACCTCGCTGTCCGGCAGGTCGTCGAGCGTCTTGACGTCCACGACCAGGCCCGGCGGGACCTTGAGGTAGCCGAGGTCGCGTGCGATGCCCATGTTGCGGACCATCGAGCGGCCGACGAAGGCGACCCGGCGGCCGTACTCGTGGGCCGCGTCCAGGACCTGCTGGATGCGGTGGACGTGGCTGGCGAAGCTGGCCACGATCACGCGCTTGCGGGCGCCGGCGAAGACCTGGCGCAGGACGTTGGAGATGTCCCGCTCGTGCGGGGTGAAGCCCGGCACTTCCGCGTTCGTGGAGTCGGAGAGGAGAAGGTCGATGCCCTCTTCGCTCAGACGTGCGAAGGCGTGCAGGTCGGTCAGGCGGTTGTCCAGCGGGAGCTGGTCCATCTTGAAGTCGCCCGTGTGGACCACCATGCCCGCGGGGGTGCGGATGGCCACGGCGAGGGCGTCCGGGATGGAGTGGTTGACCGCGACGAACTCGCAGTCGAAGGGGCCGATGCGCTCGCGGTTCCCCTCGGACACCTCGAGGGTGTACGGGCGGATGCGGTGCTCCTGGAGCTTGGCCTCGATGAGGGCCAGGGTCAGCTTGGAGCCGATCAGCGGGATGTCCGGCTTCTCGCGCAGCAGGAAGGGGACACCGCCGATGTGGTCCTCGTGACCGTGGGTGAGGACGATGCCCTCGATGTCGTCGAGGCGGTCCCTGATGGACGAGAAGTCCGGCAGGATCAGGTCGATTCCGGGCTGCTCCTCCTCGGGGAAGAGCACTCCGCAGTCGACGATCAGCAGGCGGCCGCCGTACTCGAAGACGGTCATGTTCCGGCCGATCTCGCCGAGGCCGCCGAGCGGGGTGACCCGTAGTCCGCCTTCGGGGAGCGGCGGGGGCGGGGCCAGTTCAGGATGCGGATGACTCAAAAGACTCTCCTCACCACACGCGCCACGTACCGGTTGGCACGTGGCGCGCATGACGTTCGTGCAGAAGCAGTTGTCGTTGTGGGGTGCAGGCACCGGTGGCCTGCTTATTCAGTTGTGAAGTCAGGTGCGCGGCGAGCGCGCGAAGTCTGTGCTCAGAGCTGTACCCCGCCGGCAGCAAGATCGATCTTGAGCTGCTCGATCTCCTCGGGAGAGCACTCCACCATGGGGGCGCGCAGCGGTCCCGCGGGCAGCCCCTGGAGGGCGAGCGCCGCCTTGGTGGTCATGACGCCCTGGGTGCGGAACATGCCGGTGTAGACCGGGAGCAGCTTCTGGTGGATCTCGGTGGCCTTCTGGACGTCACCGGAGGTGTACGCCTCGATGAGCGCGCGCAGGTCCGGGGTGACGACATGGCCGACGACGGAGACGAAGCCGACCGCGCCCACGGAGAGCAGGGGCAGGTTCAGCATGTCGTCGCCGGAGTACCAGGCGAGCCCGGAGCGGGCGATGGTCCAGCTGGCACGGCCGAGGTCGCCCTTGGCGTCCTTGTTGGCCACGATGCGCGGGTGCTCCGCGAGCCGGACGATCGTCTCGGTGCTGATCGGGACGCCGCTGCGGCCGGGGATGTCATAGAGCATGACGGGCAGGCCGGCGCTGTCGGCGATGGCCTTGAAGTGCTGGTACAGGCCCTCCTGCGGGGGCTTGTTGTAGTACGGCGTGACGACCAGCAGGCCGTGTGCGCCCACCTGCTCCGCGTCGTCGGCGAGCTCCAGGCTGTGCCGGGTGTCGTTGGTGCCGACTCCGGCCACCACGTGCGCCCGGTCGCCGACGGCCTCCAGCACGGCGCGTACGAGGTCCTTCTTCTCCGCGTTGCTGGTGGTGGGGGACTCGCCGGTGGTGCCGTTGATGACCAGGCCGTCATTGCCTGCGTCCACCAGGTGCGTGGCGAGCCGCTGCG
The DNA here is from genome assembly GCF_040645135.1 of Streptomyces sp. NPDC046859. Taxonomy (NCBI): domain Bacteria; kingdom Bacillati; phylum Actinomycetota; class Actinomycetes; order Kitasatosporales; family Streptomycetaceae; genus Streptomyces; species Streptomyces sp. NPDC046859. The sequence continues at coordinate 235,254 of NZ_JBEYXR010000011.1, read as the reverse complement.
CGCCGTCGAGATCGAGTACGCCGTCCGCCGTGAAGGGCGTGATCATGGCGGTGAGGACCCGCCCGAAGGGGGTCTGCGGAGTCGAGGTCGGAGCCATGGGATACACGCTACTCGTTGTGCACGGCCGGGTCTTCCCTCGGGGGGTGCGGCAAAGTCCGGACAAATAAGGAGCCCGGCACTGCCTGCTCGGGGGTTCAAGCAGTGCCGGGTCCGTTTGATCAGGCTAGATGAACTTCTCTAAATGCCGCAATACGGACACCTCGCGAGGCTGACGCCGCGCTGCCGCACCGACCGCCCCGGGGCGGTCGGGTCACGGCGCCAGCCGGCCGTTCGCGTTGAAGGCCGCGTACGTGAGGGGCATGAGCTTGGCCCACTCCGCCTCCATGCGCTCGCCCACCATCTCGATCTCGCGCTGCGGGAAGGACGGGACCTTGGCCAGCTCGTGCTGGGTGCGCAGGCCGAGGAAGTGCATCAGCGAGCGGGCGTTGCACGTGGCGTACATCGAGGAGAACAGGCCGACCGGGAGGACCGCGCGGGCGACCTCGCGTGCCACCCCGGCGGCGAGCATCTCCTGGTACGCCTCGTACGCCTGCCGGTAGGAGTCCTCCATGACGCGGCCGACGAGCTCCTGCTGGGCCTGGGTGCCCTCCACGAAGACGTACTTGCCGGGGCGGCCCTCCTGCACGAGCTTGCGGGACTCGTCCGGGACGTAGAAGACGGGCTGGAGCTCCCGGTAGCGGCCGCTCTCCTCGTTGTACGACCAGCCCACGCGGTGCCGCATGAACTCGCGGAAGACGAAGATCGGGGCGCTGATGAAGAAGGTCATCGAGTTGTGCTCGAAGGGGCTGCCGTGCCGGTCCCGCATCAGGTAGTTGATCAGGCCCCTGGAGCGCTCCGGGTCCTTCTTCAGCTCGTCCAGGGACTGCTCTCCGGCGGTGGAGACACGGGCGGCCCACAGCACGTCGGAGTCGGCCGCGCTGTGCTTGACCAGCTCCACGGTGACATCGCTGCGGAAGCTGGGTTTGACGTCGGCGGCGGGGGTGTCGGTCACGGCTGGGGAGTCCTTCCATCACGTCTTCGGGCGGCGCCCACTCTACGGGCCGGCTCTGACAACGGGGCGATCGGTGCCGGGTCACGACATACGTCGGCGAATTTCTGTGAATTCGGTGAAAGCGGGCACCAATTGGGGCGTTCGTCCGTCTGTCCTCATGACGTTCACCCCCTTCGCCCCCGAGAGGAGACGACCTCCCGATGCTCCGCCGGCGCGAGTCCGTTCCCTTCGCCTTCGTCGCCGAGGCCGACCGGTTCCGCAGCAATGTCACTCCCCCGCCCCGTGAGCGGGCCTCCCTCGGGCAGCTGGCCGGGCGCGCGCTGCTCGGTCTCACCCTCGTCGCCGGTCTCGTCGGCTCGCTGGTGATCGGTACGCCTGCCCTGTCGACCGACACCGGCGACGGCACCCAGCAGTCGCAGGCGTCCGACGGGCGCTGACCCCTTCGGACCCCCAAGGGTGGTGAGTGGTCATCCGGCTCGGTAGCCTCACCGGGCACAGCCCATGCATGGATTGAGTGAGGACCAGCCGTGCCCCTGCCCTTCCTGACGGCCGACCGCGCGTTCGAGGCAGCCGACGACGTCGCGCTGCCCTACGACGACCACGAACGCTGGCGGCGGCCCTACCGTCCCGGGCCGTGGCGGGTGGGCGCGGCCGCGCTGTGGCTGCTGCTCGCCTCCTACGTGCTGTTCGCCGCGGTCATCATCGCGCTGACCGGCACCCTGGCCGCGGCCGCCTCCGTGTTCGGCGTCGCGCTGGTCGTCATCGCCGGGGCGCTGCGCATGCTGCGCATCGGCGTGTGGGTGAGCTCCCGGGGACTGCGTCACGTCCGGTTCCTCGCCACCCGTACGGTGCCCTGGCAGCAGGTCGCCGCCGTGCGGACGGTGCAGCAGCCGGTGCGCTGGCTGGGGCTGCCCCGGACCGTGCAGGGGCAGGCGCTGCTGCTCGTACGCCAGGGCCGTGGAGCGGACGACATGCCCGTGCTGATGACCACGCACAGCGCGGACTTCCTCGCCCGTCCCGTCGCGTTCGACCGGGCCACCGACGCCGTCGAGGCGTGGGCCGCGGAGAACGCGCGCGGCTGAGCCGGAGTACGCGTGAGGGGCCGGTCCACGGTGGTGGGCCGGCCCCTCACGCGTACGGGTCAGACGTCGGCGGTCCGACCGTCGTGCAGGGCGATGGCGCGCTGCATGGCCTTGCGGGCCCGCGGGGTGTCACGGGCGTCGTGGTAGGCGACGGCCAGGCGGAACCAGCTGCGCCAGTCGTCGGGCGCGGCCTCGGTCTCCGCCTTGCGCCGGGCGAAGACCTCGTCGGCGGAGTCGCGGTCGATACGGCCGCTGGGAGTGCGCCGCAGCTCGTCGCGGGGCAGGCCGCCCTCGGCGTCGAGCTGGGCGGCCAGCGCGTTGGCCCGGCGGACGAACTGGGTGTTCTTCCACAGGAACCACACGCCGATGACCGGCAGGATCAGCACGGCCACACCGAAGGTGACCGTGAGGACGGTGCCGGACTGGATGAGCATGACGCCCCGGCTGCCGACCAGGACGAAGTAGACGACCAGGACGGCGGCCGTCACGGCGTAGGAGATCTTCGCGCGCATCAGTGGGGTCTCGTGTCAGCTCAGGTCGAGGAAGTGCTCCAGGCCGAAGGTCAGGCCCGGAGTGGTCACCACCCGCCGCGCGCCGAGCAGGATGCCCGGCATGAAGCTGCTGTGGTGCAGGGAGTCGTGCCGGACGGTGAGAATCTCGCCCTCGCCGCCGAGGAGTACCTCCTGGTGGGCGAGCAGGCCGCGCAGCCGGACCGCGTGGACCGGCACCCCGTCGACGCTGGCGCCGCGGGCGCCCTCCAGGGCGGTCTCCGTGGCGTCCGGCGCCGGTGCCGTGCCCGCCGCCCGGCGCGCCTCGGCGATGAGCTGGGCGGTGCGGGTGGCGGTGCCGGAGGGGGCGTCGACCTTCTTCGGGTGGTGCAGTTCGACGACCTCGACGGACTCGAAGTAGGGCGCGGCGAGCTGCGCGAACTTCATCGTCAGGACGGCGCCGATGGAGAAGTTCGGCGCGATGAGCACACCCGTCTTCGGGGAGGCGTCGAGCCAGCCGCGGAGCTGCGCGAGGCGGTCGTCGGTCCAGCCGGTCGTCCCGACGACGGCGTGGATGCCATGGCCGACGCAGTACTCGAGGTTGGCCATCACCGAGTCCGGCGTGGTCAGTTCGACGGCCACCTGGGCGCCCGTCTCCGCCAGGGTCTCCAGCTTGTCGCCCCGGCTCAGGGCGGCGACCAGCTCCATGTCCTCGGCGGCCTCGACCGCCCGTACCGCCTCGGAGCCGATCCGGCCCTTGGCGCCGAGGACCGCCACGCGCAGCTTGCTCATCTCTTGTGCTTCCTTCAACCGGGGATGGTCAGGCGACGGCGTCGTGCAGCCGGGCCGCCTGCTTGTCCTTGAGCGGGCCGATGACCGACAGCGAGGGTCGTGCGCCCAGGATGTCGCGGGCGACCGCGCGCACGTCGTCGGGGGTCACGGCCGCGATGTGGGACAGCATGTCGTCGACGGACATCTGCTCGCCCCAGCACAGCTCGCTCTTGCCGATACGGTTCATCAGCGCGCCGGTGTCCTCCAGGCCGAGGACCGTGGAGCCGCGGAGCTGGCCGATGGCGCGGTCGATCTCGTCGTCGGACAGGCCGTGCTCGGCGACCTGGTCGAGCTCGTCCCGGCAGATCTTCAGCACGTCGTGGACCTGCGAGGGACGGCAGCCCGCGTACACCCCGAACAGGCCGCAGTCGGCGAAGCCGGAGGTGTACGAGTACACGCTGTAGGCCAGGCCGCGCTTCTCGCGGACCTCCTGGAAGAGACGGGAGGACATGCCGCCGCCCAGGGCGGTGTTGAGGACGCCGAGCGCCCAGCGGCACTCGTCGGTGCGGGCCAGGCCGGGCATGCCGAGGACGACGTGCGCCTGCTCGGTCTTGCGGCCGATCAGATCGACGCGGCCGGCCGCCCGGATGGTGCGCCGTCCGTCGCGCGGGGCGACGGGGACGGCCGCCGGGTCCTTGAAGGCGCCCGCCTTCTCGAACGCCGCACGGACCTGCCGGACGACCTTCTGGTGGTCGACGTTACCCGCGGCGGCCACGACCAGGTGCGTCGGGTCGTAGTGCTTCTTGTAGAAGCGGCGGACACGATCCGCGGTGAGCGCGTTGACGGTGTCGACGGTGCCGAGGACGGGACGGCCGAGGGGGTTGTCGCCGAACATGGTGTGCGCGAACAGGTCGTGCACGCAGTCGCCCGGGTCGTCCTCGGTCATGGCGATCTCCTCGAGGATGGCGCCGCGCTCGACGTCGACGTCCTCCTCGCGGATCAGCGAGCCGGTCAGCATGTCGCAGACGACGTCGATGGCGAGCGGCAGGTCGGTGTCGAGCACGCGCGCGTAGTAGCACGTGTACTCCTTCGCCGTGAAGGCGTTCATCTCGCCGCCCACCGCGTCGACCGCGGCGGAGATGTCCAGGGCGGACCTGCGGGCCGTGCCCTTGAACAGCAGGTGTTCCAGGTAGTGCGTGGCGCCGTTCAGCGCGGGCGTCTCGTCCCGGGAGCCGACGTGGGCCCAGATGCCGAAGGTCGCCGAGCGGACCGAGGGCAGGGTCTCGGTGACGATGCGCAGACCACCGGGGAGGGTCGTCTTGCGGACCGTGCCGATGCCGTTCCGGCCCTTGATCAGGGTTTGGGTACGGGCGACGGCCCGCGCCTCCGAGGAGGTGCGGGCCGTCGCCGTGGAGCTGATCGACGTCACTTGTCGGCGTCGTCCTTCTGGTCGGCGGAGTCCTCTTCGCCCTCGATCACGGGGACGAGGGAGAGCTTGCCGCGGGAGTCGATCTCGGCGATCTCGACCTGGACCTTCTGGCCCACGCCGAGGACGTCCTCGACGTTCTCCACGCGCTTGCCGCCGGCGAGCTTGCGGATCTGCGAGATGTGCAGCAGACCGTCCTTGCCGGGCAGCAGCGAGACGAACGCGCCGAAGGTCGTCGTCTTCACGACGGTGCCCAGGTAGCGCTCGCCGACCTCCGGCATGGTCGGGTTGGCGATGCCGTTGATCGTGGCGCGGGCGGCCTCGGCGGCCGGGCCGTCGGCGGCACCGATGTAGATGGTGCCGTCGTCCTCGATCGTGATCTCGGCGCCGGTGTCCTCCTGGATCTGGTTGATCATCTTGCCCTTGGGGCCGATGACCTCGCCGATCTTGTCGACCGGGATCTTCACGGTGATGATCCGCGGCGCGTTCGGGGACATCTCGTCCGGCGTGTCGATCGCTTCCATCATCACGTCGAGGATGTGGAGGCGGGCGTCACGGGCCTGCTTCAGGGCGGCGGCCAGGACGGAGGCCGGGATGCCGTCCAGCTTGGTGTCGAGCTGGAGGGCGGTCACGAACTCCTTGGTGCCGGCGACCTTGAAGTCCATGTCGCCGAAGGCGTCCTCCGCACCGAGGATGTCGGTGAGGGTGACGTAGTGCGTCTCGCCCTCGATCTCCTGGGAGATCAGGCCCATGGCGATACCGGCGACGGGGGCCTTCAGCGGCACACCGGCGTTCAGCAGGGACATGGTGGAGGCGCAGACCGAGCCCATGGACGTCGAGCCGTTGGAGCTCAGCGCCTCGGAGACCTGGCGGATCGCGTAGGGGAACTCCTCGCGGGTCGGCAGGACCGGCACGAGGGCGCGCTCGGCGAGGGCGCCGTGGCCGATCTCGCGGCGCTTCGGGGAGCCGACGCGGCCGGTCTCACCGGTGGAGTACGGCGGGAAGTTGTAGTTGTGCATGTAGCGCTTGCGGGTCACCGGGGAGAGGGTGTCCAGCTGCTGCTCCATGCGGAGCATGTTGAGGGTGGTGACGCCCAGGATCTGGGTCTCGCCACGCTCGAACACCGCGGAGCCGTGCACGCGCGGGATGGCCTCGACCTCGGCGGCGAGCGTACGGATGTCCGTGAGACCACGGCCGTCGATACGCTTCTTCTCCTTGATCACGCGCTCGCGGACGAGCTGCTTGGTCAGGGCGCGGTACGCGGCGGAGATCTCCTTCTCGCGGCCCTCGAACTCCGGGAGGAGCTTCTCGGCGGCGAGCGCCTTGACGCGGTCCAGCTCGGCCTCGCGCTCCTGCTTGCCGGGGATGGTCAGCGCGGAGGCGAGCTCCGGCTTCACGGCGGCGGCGAGGGCCTCGAGGACGTCGTCCTGGTAGTCCAGGAAGATCGGGAACTCGGCGGTCGGCTTGGCGGCCTTCGCGGCGAGGTCGGCCTGGGCCTTGCAGAGGACCTTGATGAAGGGCTTCGCGGCCTCGAGACCGGCGGCGACGACCTCCTCGGTCGGCGCCTCGGCGCCGCCCTTGACCAGCTGGATGGTCTTCTCGGTGGCCTCGGCCTCGACCATCATGATCGCGACGTCGCCGTCCTCCAGGGTGCGGCCCGCGACGACCATGTCGAAGACGGCGTCCTCGAGCTCGGTGTGCGTGGGGAAGGCGACCCACTGGCCGTTGATCAGCGCGACGCGGACGCCGCCGATCGGGCCGGAGAAGGGCAGGCCGGCCAGCTGCGTCGACGCGGACGCGGCGTTGATCGCCACGACGTCGTACAGGTGGTCGGGGTTGAGCGCCATGATCGTGGCGACGACCTGGATCTCGTTGCGCAGGCCCTTCTTGAAGGAGGGGCGCAGCGGGCGGTCGATCAGGCGGCAGGTGAGGATGGCGTCCTCGGAGGGACGGCCCTCACGGCGGAAGAAGCTGCCGGGGATCTTGCCGGCCGCGTACATCCGCTCCTCGACGTCCACCGTGAGGGGGAAGAAGTCGAGCTGGTCCTTGGGGTTCTTGGAGGCGGTGGTGGCCGACAGCACCATGGTGTCGTCGTCCAGGTACGCCACGGCGGAACCGGCGGCCTGCTTGGCCAGGCGGCCCGTCTCGAAGCGAATGGTGCGGGTGCCGAAGGAGCCGTTGTCGATGACGGCCTCGGCGTAGTGGGTCTCGTTCTCCACTAGCGTTTTCTCCGTTACTTGTCGTCTTTCGTCCGCCGACTGCCCGTGTGGCAGGGGGACGGTGGCGGAGAAGCGCTCCGTGCGGTGCGGGCCGGTCTTCGATCGAAGCACCCGGGGATCGCTTCCCCCGGGGGCCACTACCGAGGACCGGCGGCGGCTAGGCGCGCTTCTCCTCATGTCGGTGGACCACTTCGTTTCCGTGTTCCACGTCATGCGTTGTGCTACCACACTACAAAGCGTGAGTGACAGTCCGCATGTTTCCGCACGTGCGGGCGGTTTCCCGCATGTACGGCAAAGGGAGCGGCCCCCGATTCACGGGAACCGCTCCCCTCATGGCGTCCTACTTGGCGCCCGCCGCACCGCGGCGGATGCCGAGGCGGTCGACCAGCGTACGGAAGCGCTGGATGTCCTTCTTGGCCAGGTACTGCAGAAGGCGGCGACGCTGACCGACCAGGATCAGCAGACCACGACGGGAGTGGTGGTCGTGCTTGTGGGTCTTGAGGTGCTCGGTCAGGTCGGAGATCCGACGGGAGAGCATGGCGACCTGGACCTCGGGGGAGCCGGTGTCGCCCTCCTTCTGGCCGAACTCGCTGATGATCTGCTTCTTCGTAGCGGCGTCGAGCGGCACGCGTACTCCTTGGGTGTCTTCTGTTGCCACCGAGTGCCCCTGGTCTGCATCTCAGGGGAGCTTCCGTGACTCGGGAGGCGGGGATCCGCTGGGCGCTGCCCCCAGGTGGACCGGGGGCGCGTACACAAACGGCCGTCACACAGCGTACCAGCACCGGGGCACACCCCCGGACGGGGGCCGCCCCGGTGGGAACGGCGTCAGAATCCGCCGCGGACTTCGGCGTACACGTCGAGGACGGCGAGGCAGATCGGCACCAGGGAGAGCAGCACCAGGGAGTCGGCGAGGTCGAGCATGCGGCCCCAGAAGGGGGACAGCCCCTTCTGGGGGACGATCAGGGCGATCGCGATGAGCAGCAGCACACCGGCGCCGACGGAGGCGCCGAGCCACAGGGTGCGCACGTCGACCGGTCCGGAGTTGCCCTGGAGCAGGTCCATGATGATGTCGGCCGGCGGGGAGATCGCGAGGCCGAGGACCAGCAGGGCGAGGGTGACGACGCCGGCCACGAACAGGCAGGTGACCTGTGCGGTGTAGCGGAAGAGCCGGGCGCGCAGCATGGCGGCCAGGCCGGTGCACAGGGCGAGCAGCTGGGCCCAGCCGCTGGCGCTGAAGCCGAGCACGGCGCCGGCCGAGCCGACGATGACCGCGGCGCAGCCGCCGACCAGGCCGAGCAGGAGCTCGTGGCCGCGGCTGGTCTGGGCGACGATGCGCTGGACGTCGACGGCCTCCAGGTCGCCGTCGCGGCCCTCGCGGCGGGCGCGGGCCAGGTCCTCGGGGTTGCGGAAGCCGATGGGGAGCTTGGCGAAGCGGGCCGACCAGCCGGGCAGGAAGCCGACGACGGCGAGGGCGACGACGGCGGTGCCGGCGGCGATCTCGCGGGGCTCGGCCTCGGTGAGCACACCGCAGAACACGGCGAGGGTGCCGATCGCGGAGGCGAGCGCGGCGGCCACGAACGGGGCGTCGCCCTGCGGCAGCAGCATGATCAGGACGACGGAGAACAGGAGTACGGCGACGCAGCCGACCAGGAACTGGACGCGTCCGGGGCCGTCTCCCGCGTCCTGCGGGATGACGCCGGAGCCGGCGATCAGCGCGTGCGGCAGCGCCGAGATGCCGAGGGCGACGGCGGAGCCGCGGTCGTCGTAGACGCGGGCCCGGACGCCGGCGAGGGCGGTCAGGGCGAGCGCGGTGACTCCGGCGAGGATGCCCTGCAGTCCGTGCATGTCGTGCCGGACCGGGTCGGCGAACCAGAACACGAAGCCGAGCATGACCAGCAGCAGGGACCCGGCGACGAGACCGGCGAGCCGCATCAGGTTGTCGTTCCAGCTGCGCAGGTCCTGCTTGACGGCGGCGGCGATGGCGTCGACCACGTCGTCGTGCACGGCCGGCGGCAGCGAGTCCGCGAAGGTGCGCAGCAGCAGCACCTCGCCGTCCCTGACCCGGTGCTCCAGCAACGAACGGCTGGCGTCGAGCACCTGCCCCTCGCGGGTGACGAGGTGGTAACCCGAGGGGCTGGTGTCCGACTGGACCAGGCCCGAGAGCCTCACGATCTCGGGAAAGAGGTCCTGGATCGGCAGGTCCTCGGGCAGCGCGACGTCGACACGGCTGTCCGGTGCCGCGATGGTGATTCGGCAGAAACCTGTCGAAGTCCCCGTGCTCACCTGGTGTTCCCCCTGCTAGACAAGGCTTCTTCGCGTCGCTCGTACGACGCGGTTGGCCACCCTATCCGTTGGGGCACCTGCCTCAGGAGCTACCTCCCGCATTCCTCCCAGGATTTGCGCCGCATCTCCATCCTCCTGGCTCCCTGGCGTCCTGCCCGCATCAGTAGGATCGACGCCTACGCGAACGACGCCTACGCGAAAAGAACGTCGCGGTACACGGGGGCGTCAATGCCAGGACGTATCAATCGCGAAGGATGAGTGCATCGGTGAGCGTCGTCATCATCAAGCGACCACCGCGGACAGTGCCCCCGGCCGTCCCGGACGGCGAGGTCAAACTCGAGACGCCGCCCGAGATTCCGCGCGAGGGCGACGAGAGCATGCTGATGAACCTGCTGCCCATGATGGGCATGCTGGGTTCGGTCGGCTTCTTCTTCATGCCCAACCTGCCCTCGTACATGAGGGTGGTCGGTGGTCTGATGCTGGCCTCGACGGTGGCCATGGCCATAGCCCAGTTCGCCAAGTCGCGGCAGGGCGGCGGCGCGGGCATGGCGCAGGACCGGCGTGACTACTTCCGCTACCTGGAGCAGGTCCGCAAGGACGTGCACAAGACCGCCGAACTCCAGCGGCAGAGCCAGCTGTTCCAGCATCCCGACCCGGAGCAGCTGTGGGCGGTGGCGGCCGACAGCAGGCGGCTGTGGGAACGGCGCCCGACCGACGGCGACTTCGCCTCCGTGCGCGTCGGCCGGGGTGTCCAGCAGCTCAACACCCCGCTGGTGGCGCCCGAGACGGCGCCGAAGGAGGAGCTGGAGCCGCTGACGGCGGCGGCCATGAAGGCGTTCCTGGACGCGCACGGCAGCCTGTCCGACCTGCCCGTCGCGATCTCGCTGCGCGCCTTCTACCACGTGACGATCTGCGGCGAGACCGAGACGGTCTACGGCAACGCCCGCGCGGCCCTGGCCCAGTTGGCGACGCTGCACTCCCCCGAGGACATGATGATCGCCGTCGTGGCGCATCCGTCCTCGGTGGAGGAGTGGGACTGGATCAAGTGGCTGCCACACAGCCAGCACCCGAAGGCCAAGGACGGCGCCGGTTCGGCCCGGCTTCTCTTCGACGACCTGGGTGAGCTGGAGGAGTCGCTGGCGGACCAACTGGGCGACCGGCCGCGCTGGAACCGCGAGGCGAACCCCGTCTACGACCAGCCGCACCTGGTCGTCATCCTCGACGGCGGCACCGTGCCCCCGGACTCCGAGCTGGCCAGCAGCGAGGGACTGCAGGGCGTCACCTTCCTGGAGATCGCCCCCGGCGAGCTGGAGGAGGAGCTGCGGGCCGGCCTCACGGCGTACGTGAAGCCGCAGCGGATGCGGCTGTTCGTCGGCCACGAGTCCGCGTACAGCGGCAGGCCGGACATCCTCAACGTGGCGCAGGCCGAGTCCCTGGCCCGCCAGCTCGCCCCGTTCCGGGTTGGCTCGGCGGAGGAGGGCGAACCGCTGCTGTCCAACCTGGACTTCACCGACCTGATGGGCATCGGCGACGCCGGTACGGTCGACGTCTCGCGCACCTGGCGGCCGCGCACCCTGCACGAGCGGCTGCGGGTGCCGATCGGCGTCGGGGAGAACGGCGAGCCGGTCATGCTCGACCTCAAGGAGGCCTCCCAGGAGGGCATGGGCCCGCACGGCCTGTGTGTCGGCGCCACCGGTTCCGGCAAGTCCGAGGTGCTGCGCACGCTGGTGCTCGGTCTCGCGGTCACGCACTCCTCGGAGACGCTGAACTTCATCCTCGCGGACTTCAAGGGCGGCGCGACCTTCGCCGGCATGGCGGACATGCCGCACACCGCGGCCGTCATCACCAACCTGGCCGACGACCTCACCCTGGTCGACCGCATGCGCGACTCGATCATGGGTGAGACGCAGCGCCGCCAGGAGCTGCTGCGCTCGGCGGGCAACTACGCCAACCTGCACGACTACGAGAAGGCCCGGGCCGCGGGTGCCGCCCTGGAGCCGCTGGCCTCGCTGGTGATCGTGCTCGACGAGTTCTCCGAACTCCTCACCGCCAAGCCCGACTTCATCGACATGTTCATCCAGATCGGCCGTATCGGCCGGTCGCTGGGCATCCACCTGCTGCTGGCGTCGCAGCGCCTGGAGGAGGGCAAGCTCCGCGGTCTGGACACCTATCTGTCGTACCGGATCGGTCTGCGGACGTTCTCCGCCGCCGAGTCCCGTACGGCGATCGGTGTGCCGGACGCCTACCACCTGCCGTCGATCCCCGGCTCCGGCTACCTGCGCTACGACACCGACACGATGGTCCGCTTCAAGGCCGCGTACGTGTCCGGGCCGTACCACGGCGAGGGTCCGTCGCGGGTGAGCCGTTCGACGCAGCTGCGGCCCGCGCTGTTCACGGCGGAGCAGGTGGCGCTGCCCCCGCAGCCGGTCGTGGAGGAGCCGGAGCCCGACAACCGCGTGGACGACGCGCTGGCCGACACCGTCCTCGACGTCCTGGTCAGCCGCATGGTCAACCAGGGTCCGCCCGCCCACCAGGTGTGGCTGCCCCCGCTGGAGGAGGCGCCGTCGCTGGAGCAGTTGCTCCCGCAGCTCGCCGTCACCCAGGAACGCGGTCTGACCGCCCCCGACTACACGGCTCTGGGCCGGCTGAACGTGCCGGTCGGCCTGGTCGACAAGCCGTTCGAGCAGCGGCGTGACGTGCTGTACCGGGACTTCTCCGGCGGTGCCGGTCACGGCCTGTTCGTGGGTGGCCCGCAGTCCGGCAAGTCGACCCTGCTGCGCACGCTGATCTCGTCGTTCGCGCTCACCCACACGCCGTCCGAAGTGCAGTTCTACTGCCTGGACTTCGGCGGTGGCGGTCTGATCTCGATGGAGGAGCTGGCGCACGTCGGCGGCGTCGCCAACCGGCTGGACGCCGAGAAGGTGCGCCGTACGGTCAGCGAGGTCGAGGGCATCCTCAACGCGCGCGAGGAGTACTTCCGCGCCCACAACGTCGACTCGATCTCCACGTTCCGTCAGCGCCGGGCGTCGGGCCTGCTGCCCGACCAGCCCTGGGGCGACGTGTTCCTGGTCATCGACGGCTGGGCCACGTTCAAGACGGACTACGAGCAGCTGGAGTCGTCCGTCACCGAGATCGCGACACGCGGCCTCGGCTTCGGCGTGCATGTCGTCCTCACCGCGAGCCGGTACACCGAGGTCCGGCCCGCGCTCAAGGACATGCTGCAGAACCGCATCGAGCTGCGGCTCGGTGACCCGACCGAGTCCGAGATCGACCGCAAGGTCGCGCAGAACGTCCCGGCCACCGTGCCGGGCCGCGGTCTGACCCAGGACAAGCTGCACTTCATGGCGGGTCTGCCCCGTGTCGACGGCTCCTCGGAGACGGAGGACCTGTCCGAGGCCACGTCCATCCTGCTCCGGGGCATCAACGACAACTGGCAGGGCAGCCACGCCCCGGCGGTGCGCCTGCTGCCCACGATGATGCCGGCGGACCGGCTGCCCAAGGGCTTCGAGCACCCGGACCGCGGTGTCGCCATCGGCATCGACGAGTCGTCGCTGTCGCCGGTCTTCGTCGACTTCGAGACCGACCCGCTGTTCATCGTGTTCGGTGAGAGCGAGTCCGGTAAGTCCGCGATGCTGCGGCTGCTCATCAAGCAGATCACCGAGCGGTACACGCCGGAGCAGGCGAAGATCGTCATGGGTGACTACCGGCGCGCCCACCTGGAGGGCGTGCCCGAGTCGCATCTGTCGCGCTACTGCGCGGCGGCGCCGGCCCTGACGGAGACGCTGGAGGGTCTGGCCGGTTCGATGCACCGCCGGATGCCCGGCCCGGACGTCACGCCCGAGCAGCTGCGCAACCGCAGCTGGTACAGCAGCCCGGACGCGTTCGTCATCGTCGACGACTACGACCTGGTGGCGACCGGCGTGAACCCGCTGGCACCGCTGCTGGAGTACCTGCCGTTCGCCCGTGACATCGGTCTGCGCGTGATCATCGCGCGGGCGTCGGGCGGCGCCAGCCGGTCCCTCTACGAGCCGGTGATGCAGCGGATGCGGGAGCTCGGCGCCCAGGGCGTCGTGCTCTCCGGCGACCGGTCCGAGGGCGCGCTCCTCGGCAACATCACGGCGACCCAGCTGCCGCCGGGACGTGGCTACTTCCACACCCGCAGGCGTGGTGGGCAGCTGATCCAGACGGGGTGGCTGCCGAACCGGTTCTGAGCCGGGCGCTGTCGGCCTTTTCTGTGGGGCGGTACCCGAGCAGGGTGCCGCCCCTCCGCCGTCCCAGGGGGCTGGGTCTGTGGCCGGTGCCCCGGTTATGGTGGCGGTGGGACAGAAATGCCGAGCCACGGGGGGCAGTTGTGTCATCGGACTACATGGACTCCGATCCCGCGGTCCTCAAGAGCGAGGGCTACACGATGTTCAGCGTCGGCGTGGACTTCGCCAAGGCCGTGAAGGAGCTCCAGACGGGGCTGACCGCGCTGGAGAAGGGCGACACCCCGCCCTGGGGCGACGACGACATCGGCGAGAAGTTCGGCGTCGTCTACGAGGGCCTGCGCGACGGCATGTACGAGTCGATGGGCAGCCTCGCGGAACGCGTCGCCGGGATGGGCGTCGCCTTCACCAAGATGGGCCTGGCCCACGAGAAGAACGAGGCCGAGCAGGACGCCATCTGGCGCGACACGATGGCCGACTACGACGGCCAGGTGAAGGTGCCGTCGGGGGTGGCGCAGGGACAGCTGCACACCCGGCCGTCGAACTGACCACCGACCTCCCGCCGTTCGCGGCGGACCACCCGCCCGGGGGACGAGTGCGCGACCGCCCTGTGGGGGACCTCTGGCGTCAGTAGGGTGAGAGCCGTACGTCGTTCGCACGTCAGGAAGAGGCCCAGCGGCATGACCGAGGCACGCACCAACGAGGCCGGGACCGCGGCCGAGGACACCAAGGCGCGCAAGGAGCGGGAGCGGGACGAGTTGTACGCCCTCGACATCTCCGGCGTCGAGTGGCACTGCGCGCCCGGCACCGAGCAGGACGAGGAGCGCGTGGAGATCGCCCACCTGCCGAACGGCGCGGTCGCCATGCGGTCCTCCCTGGACCCCGGCACCGTGCTGCGCTACACCGAGGCGGAGTGGGAGGCGTTCGTCCTGGGCGCGCGCGACGGCGAGTTCGACCTGGAGCCGGCGCCGGGGGGCGGCGAGACGGGCGCGTAGCGGCGCGGTTCGGCTGCGGGGGGCGGGGCGGGGGCCTGTGTCCCCGGGGTGCGGCGGAGCGGGCGCGTAGCGGGCTGGCTCGGCTACGGGGGCGGCGGTGCCCTCGGGGGCGCGGTCGTGCCGTTCGCATCGCCCACCGTCGTGTTCGGCGCCTGCCGGGCGCCCTAAGATCGGGGCCATATCGATTGCGTCCGCGACGGCGGAGGACGGGGACCCATGACCGGCTCGACCGAGGACTACGCACCGCACCCCCACATAGGCGGCCGTACGGCGGCGTTGCGCGCGCTCGCCGCGTGGCGGGCGGCGGCGCCAGGCGCTCCGCGCGTGGTAGTGCTCACCGGGGATGCGGGCAGCGGGCGTTCGCGACTGCTCACCGGGTTCCTCATGCTGTGCGAGCCGGAGTACCGCAAGCAGCTGCCGCTGGACGCGATGGACCCGTCGACGGTGCCGCCGGAGCTTCCCGCGCCCGCAGTGCCGAGCGCCGAGGGGCTGACCGCGGCCCAGGTCCTGTGGCTGATCGCCGACCACTTCGAGCTGAGGGCCACCGGCGTCGAGGGTGTCTACGCCGAACTGGCCGCGCTGGCGCAGCCGGTGACCGTCGTCGTCCCGGACGTGGACCGGGCGGGTCCGGTACGGGCCGCCGACGAACCGGCCCGGCTCGTGAGGGAGGTGCTGGCCCCGCTGGCCGCCACCGAGACCGTACGGCTGATGGCCGAGGTGCCCCGCCCGCTCGCCGCCGAGCTGGTGGACGGGCTGCCGCCGGGCACCGCGCAGATCATCGACCTCGACGCACCGGAGTGGGCCGACCCGGACCTCCTGGTGCGGTACGCACAGGCCGCGCTGAACCCGGAGTTCGGCGCACCGGAGCTGCCGTTCACCGTGGATCCGGCCGCCCGTCTCGCGCTGGGGGCGGCGATCGGGCGGCGGGCCGGCAGTCCCCTGGTCGTCCAACTCACCGTCAACTGCGTCCTCATGGCGCCGGAGGGCTTCGACCCGGCCGACGAACGGTTCCTGCCGACGTCGGTCGGCGCGGCCCTCGACCTGCACGCCAGGCGGCTCGGCACCGACTCGCAGACGCTGCGGCTGCTGCTGGCGCCGCTCGCGCTGGCCGAGGCGGACGGGATACCCGTCCAGCTCTGGTCACGGCTGGCGAGCGCCGTCGCCGGGCACGACATGAGCCCGGCCATCGCGGGCGGCATGCTGCTGGCCGGGCCGTTCGTGCAGCCGGAGGAGGTGCCGGCCGAATCGGAGGAGGGTGCGGAGAGCGACGGAGCGGACGGGGGGCGCACGCTGCTGCGGCTGCTGCATCCGGCGCTCGCCGAGGAGATCCGGGCCGGGCTGCCGAGCGTCGCCGCCGCCCAGACGCAGATCGCGATGTCCCTGCTGGAGGCCGTGCCGGAGCAGGACTGGGGCAAGGCCGACCCGTACGTCCGCGACCACATCGCCGGCCATACGCTGCAGGCGGGGCTGTTGCCCCAACTCCTGACCGACCCGGGCTTGTTCGTGCACGCCGATCCGGTGCCGCTGCGGGCCGCCGTCGAGGCCGTACCCCTAGAGCAGTTGGGCGCGCCGGCCCGGACGTATCTGCGGACGGCTCCCCTGCTGACCCGCACGCAGGCGCCCGCCGAGCTGCGGGCCGCCTTCCTGGAGACGGCGTTCGTCGAGGACGGGCTGCCCGAGTACGCCGAGGCCATTCGCGAGCGGCTCGGTCTGGAACTGCCCTGGCAGACGCTGTGGAGCCTGCCGGTGGCCGGTGTCAGCGCGGTGACGGTGGGCCGTCTGCCCGGCGCGAAGGGGGCTGCCGCCACGCCGGTCGCCGTCCTGGTCGTGCCGCCGGGCACACCGGGGGCGCGGCCCGTCGGCGCCGGCACGGATGGCGAGGAGCCCGGGGCCTCCGTACTCGTCCATGGCCTGGTCCGGCCCGGTCTCCTGGACGACGTCGACCTCGACCGGATCGTGCGCCCGTCCGAGGAGGAACGGGCCGCCGCGCCGCTCGGTCTGAGCCGTGGCGGGGACTATCTGCGGGTCTGGAACCGGGCGGACCAGGAGGTGGTGGCCGCGCTGATCTCGGACACGCCCTTCACGGCCGCCGACCTGTCCCCCGACGGCATCCTGCTCGTGGCAACGGAGCGGGGGGCGAAGGCCCTCAGGATCCGGGCGGCCGGCGCGGAGATAGCCTCGTAGGCACGACGTACGACCGACGAGCCTGGCCCAGCCCGTCCTTCCTCTCCCCCAGCACCGAACAGACCGATCGAAGGAGCCTCCCCGTGACCAGCCAGGAGCAGGCGCTCGCCGTCGCCGACCGTTGGCTCAACCCGGAAGGGTCGACGGAGCCGCGCCGCGAGGTCCGGATGCAGGAGTTCGACCTGGGCTGGGTCGTATGGGCGGCACCCGCGGCGCCCGAGCGCGACCCGGAGACCGGGGAGCGGCGGCCGCCCGCCGAGATCGGTGACGCGTGCGGCGTCGTGGACCGCCGTACCGGCGAACTGACGGTCTGGCCGTCGGTGCCGGTCGAGGAGGTCGTGCGGATGTACCGGGAGAAGCACGGGGGTGCGGGCGCCGCCGGTGCCTCCCGTGGTGGTGAGCGCCCGGTGACCGGCCCCGGGAACACGGCCGTCTTCACGTACATCGACCCCGCGAACGGTGAGGAGACCACCCTCTTCCGCACCTCCGCCCCGGGGCAGCCCCCCGCCGAGTACCAGGCGTGGTCCGAGCTGCGGCGCATGCAGGTGCCCGTCGAGAACGTGGTCGCCGTCCACACCGACCTGCGCCCCAGCCTGCTGCCCGGCGGCTACACCGCCGAGCTCCTCAACACCTTCCGCAACGCCCAGCTGTCCTGCTCCCAGACATACGGTGCCCGTGCCGAGACGCGGGCCGAGGGCATCGCGGCGCTGGTCGAGCAGGTCGAGACGACGCACCGGATCGCCGGCCAGCAGCCGCCGCCCCGCCCGCACCGCGTGCCGGTGCCGACGCAGGTGACGCCCGCCGCGCCGATGTCCGACGAGGAGCTCGGCCGTCATCTCGTCGAGGTGTTCGGCGGGGAGGGCGTACGCCGTTACGCCGCCGACGAGGTCGCGGGCACCGCTCTCCCGGAGACCGCCGCGTCGTCGCTGACCTCGGCGGGGTTGCCCGCCGACCTCCCGCTCTTCTTCACGGCCGACCGGCCCGACGCGCCCCCGGCCGGGGGTTTGTTCACGGACGTCTCGACCAACCTGCGCGAGCGGCGCAGCCCGGCCGGCGAGGAGAAGATCGCCGCCCTGTCCTACCTGGTCCGCATCGGCTTCGACGGGGTCGCGGTCATCGCGGTGCAGTGCCTGCCCGGCAGTGGCCAGCCGGACGGCCTGGGCGCGCTCTGGGCGGTGGACCCGGTCACGGCGGCGGCCCGCTACGTCAACGTCTCGACAGCCGCGTTCGCCCGTTCTCTGGCCCTCCTCGCGACGGCACGGCAGCGGATGCGGGGCCTGGACCCGGTGGCGGCGGGCGCCGAAGTGGCCGCGCTGCAGGAACAGTTGGTGGCGGTGGACGCGTCGGCGCTGACGGACCCGGACGCGTGGTGGTCGCTGGTGGTCGAGCAGATGTGGCACGGGCTGTTCTGACGGTCGGGCGGTCGGTTGTCGGTTGATGGTGGATGGTGGGGGGCGCGTGTCCGACTCGGCTCCGGCCGCTGAACGTCTCGCTCCGGACCAGGTGGTCGCGCGGGTGCGTAACCGGTGGGGTGATGGTGCGCCGAAGAAGAGGCACCGTGGGAACGGCCTGGACCGAGGGCCTGGCCCCCCGGCGGAGACCGGCCCGTTCTTCCAGATCGGCCTCTGGCCGGGCGCCGAACTCGTCATCGACGGCCCCACCGGCCACATCCTGCGCATGCCCCGCAGCACCAACGAAAGCGGACTCGACGACTACCTCGTCGCCACCGACCTCGACCGCTTCCTCGCCATGGTCACCTGGTGGATCACCGGCCACCGCATCCTCAACACCATCGAGAACCAGGACGAAGAACACCTCTTCCGCCAGCACCTCGAAGACGCCGTCTGGATCATCGACAAGGCCGGCTCCCAAGCCCAGATCTGGACCTACCCTCTACAACGACTGATCAGGAGGTTCGGTGCGGTCGTCCACGACTACACCACTGGATACGACTCCTGGACCTTGGCCACGGGACTGCGTCAGTTCCGCATTCTTGTGCGCCCGTACCACGCACTCTTGACCGGCTCGCTCCACACCCCCGCCGAACACATAGCCGCCCGTCGCGGTCTGCGGCAATGGGCGGATGACATCGACCCGGCGACGGAGGACGCGGATCAATGGGAGCAGGTCTTCGAGGGAGATCTGGACTTCTGGGGCACCGAATAGGGTGTCGGTACGGCGACACGGCTGGGTTCACGGCTGGCACCCACCCCGTCGCGGCCGGGGGCACTTCGAAAGGACGTCATGGCTTCGGAGCCCACAGGATCCTCATGGTCCGCCAACCAATGTGTGTCCAGGATTCAGTCATGGTGGCAGGAGCGTGGCCCTGAGCGATCGGTCGAGGTCTTCGGGGCTGCCGGTTCCGGCAAGACCGGGGTCCTCGTGCGTCTACGCGATGCACTGCCCGACCCCGTGTATCTGGACGCCACCGGGCTCACCGCCGAGGAGATCCTGTGGAAGATCCTCGACGCGTTCGGTGTGCCCGATCTATGGCCCCGGAGGGTAGATTGGGTGTGGCAGCTCAAGCAGGCGGGAGTGAGCGGAAGGCCCCTTCTTGTTGCCAACTCCCATCGGGCCGGACGTACGCGCCGATCGATGCAGCCCAGCCGTATCCTCAAGCAGGTCCTGAACCCGCTCGTGAGGAATGCCGGGGCCAGGGTGATCGTCGAATCGGGTCCGGAGGCGGACCATGCTCCGCAGAACTGGCTGAACCTCCAGCTCCACGTGTCGCCAAGCGCACCGCCTGGCCTCGTTGCCGTGCGCAGCCGGCCTGCTCTGCGCGCGCTCGCCTTCGCGGAATTGCGGTGGACACCCTTGCCGGTGTGGTCGGCGTTGGTGCAGGCCGTCACCGGTGAGCCTATCGATGAGGACGCCCTGGACGCCCTCGCCCAAGATCTGCCCGACCTGGTCGAACCCGTCGAGGGCCAGGTCCGCTTCGTGGACGAGCGAATCGTCGATGCGATCCGGGCGGAGACAGCGGCCTCGGACCTGCGCCTGATCCATACAGGGCTGATGACGCGACTGCTGTCCCTTGCCGAGCAGTTGGCGTCCTCCCAGGGCTGGGCAGCAACCGGGCCGGTAGGGCACTACCTGGCGCACGCCCTTCCCGCCCACGCCCTTCAAGCTGAACGGCTTGATGAAGTAAGCGGCGACGGGCGCCTGGTCGCGCATATCGCCCCTACGGCGCTCCTCGACGCGACGAATCAGCGGGCCACGGCGATTCCCAACGAGACCCTCGCCGGTGATGCGGCCGCACTGTGGGTGGCGGGGGTCGGTTCCGTCAGTCAGCCCGAATGGGCGGCGTGGCTTCACCTCATGGCCACGGTGCGCGGCGATGCGCAAGCTGCACAGGCGCTGGAGCATTCAGGGATCGCTATGCCGTGGCGCACCCGTTGGGCGCATTGGCGGCCTCCGTACGGATGGCGGGCGAGATACCTGCGTGGCGGCTCGGTGACGGAGATCGGCGAAGTCGAGGCCGGTGGACGTATCGCCGTAGCGGTCAAGGGCCGATGGGACCGGCGGGTACGACTGTGGGACGCCGAGTCGGGTGACCTCATCGCCGGGCCGTGGAGCGACGGCACTCCAGCGCCAGGGCAGTCGGAGCCGCTCTGGCCGCGAGGCCAAGACAATGGCCTCACACAGGGCTGGACGGAGTTGAACGCATTCGGCAGCAGTCTGGCCGCCCCCCAGTTCACCGAGGTCTTGCCCGTGGGCGACGGTGTCGTTCTGGCCGGGATCGGTGGCGTCGTGATGGTGGCGCCCGGTGAACCGGACGCATTCAAGCAACCGGAGCCAACCTATGGATCCGCACTGCTCGGCCATTTCGGGCTGGTCGACAACAACGCACAGGACTTTTGGGAGGAACCCGATCGTACGGTTCTCGAAGAGCTCTTCGAGCCTCAGGCGGTACAGCGACTCGAGGCGACGGAGCTGCCGCCAGGACTTCGGGACGAAGACGCCCGGCACATTCTCCGCGAAGTGGGACTGCCCGCCTTCACCGGCGCCGAGATGAGTCTCGTGGCCGTGGCCGAGGATGGTCTCACCGCACTCACGGCGGAAGATGTATGGGGGGAGGATGACGGCAGCGGCGCGTACTACCTCCTAGGAACATGGCTGGACGGCCGCATCGTCATCCATGGCGACAGCGGCACCGTCCACCGCCTCCCGGCAGAGGGCGAGGAGGACGACTCGGACCCCCAGGCAGCCGCGACCTTGGGACAGTTCGTGACCATGCTGCAGAACTACGTGCTGGGGCGCTGCCTGCTGCCGATGGCGTCGAGTCGCACGGAACGCGAAGATCTCCGCGACGAGATCGAGGACTCGCTGACCGCAATCGACGAGGACGGCGGAGCCTCCCAAGCCTGGACGTATGCCCTCTATGGCAACGACTGAAGCAATCCCCGCCCCCTCACCCGTGACTCCTGAGCAAGCCCTGGCCGAGCTCCTGGAGTGGCCGGAAGACGGGAGCCAGAGCGTGGCCGAGGTGACCGGCCCTCCTGGGTCCGGGCGAACGGAGACGCTGCTGCGGCTGAGCGAAGCCCGCAACGAGGCAGTGGTCGTGGATGCGACCGGGCTGACGTGTGAGGACGTCATCGAACGGGTCATGAGCGCTGCAGGATGCGCCGCTCTCCCGGAGAAACGGGCGGACTGGGGATTCGAGCTCGAAGACTCCCCGCTCGGAGACGGACTGGTCATCATCGTCAACGCCCACCGGGCGGGCCGTACTCGGCGCTCCGGCGAGCCCGAGCGCATGGTGCACCGCTTCAGCGTCGAACTGGCCGTAGCGGGCCGTCTCAAGGTCGTCGTCGAACGGGACCTGCCGGATGTCCGCCGGGCGCACGATCACCTGGTCGTGGCACTGCGACCGCACCCTGCCGGCGAGTCCCCGGGGCTGGTGCCGACCGGCGCGGACACCGAAGCGTTGCGTGCCCTCGCACTGGCCGAGGTCCGTCGTGCTCCGATGCCCGTCTGGGCCGCCCTGGCACAAGCTCTGGAGCCCCATGTGGGCGGGCCTCTGAATGTCGCCGCGGCGCTGGAAGCTTCCGAGGACCTCATAGAGGTGGACGGCGACGTCTGGGTCCGTTTCCGCGACGAGCGCCACGCCGAGGCGCTGCGTCGGACCACCACTGCGGAGGTCGTACGAGCGGTGAATGTGGACCTGGTCGCATGGTTGCGCGACCAGCCTGCGAACGGGTCGACCGGCCAGTACCTGACGCAGGGACTGGCGATGCACGCCGTGCAGGCAGGCGAATTCGACACCGTTCAGCGTTCCGGCAGGCTCGTCGCCCGGATCGATCAGGTCGCCCTGATCGACGCGGCTCACGCCGACGATTCGTATGCCGTCAGCGGGGCGTCTCCGGCCGGTGATGCCGTCAACCTGTGGATGTGTGGGGTCGGCTCACTCTCCCAGGGTGAATGGGCGTCGTGGCTGCACGTGATGAGTACGGTGCGGGGCGATACGGAGACCGCCGCTGAGATCGCGGGGTCCGGTGAATCGCTGCCGTGGACGGTGCGCTGGGCCCACTGGCGGCCGCCGGGTGCCCTGAGCGCCGCGTACGTGCGACCCGGGCCGCTGGGCGACCCGGTGGTCGCCCCCGAGGACTACCTCCCCGGCCGCCCCGCCGTTACCGCTCCCGGCGAGTGGGACTCCCGGCACCGAGTCTGGGACGCGGAGACCGGCGAAGAGCTGGCCGGCCCCTGGCCGGAGGCACTTCCCGCGCCAGGACAGCGCGAGCAGCTCTGGCCCATCGACGCTGAACGCAACGTCACACCCGACTGGGACGATCTGACCGTCTTCGAAACCTTGGCGCCCCCCTTCGTATCGAACCACGTGAGGGTCGGCGACCTCCTGGTCGTGACGGGGCTCGGCGGCATCTTCGCGGTCGACGTCCACGACCCGTCCGTGAGCGAGGGCATCAGCAAGGTGCACGGGGAGCCGCTTTTCGACGACTCCGGCTTCCTCCCCGCACTGCACCACCGCCCAGCACGGCCCCGAGGCTCCTACGACCCCGACCTCTTCGAACCGGGTGTCGTACGTCGTCTGCCCCACAGCCGGCTGCCGGACGGCGTGACGGACACCGACGCACGCCGCGTCCTCACGGACGTCGGACTACCCGCCTTTCAAGGTGCCGCACTCCGGATCGAGGCTCTGGACGAGGTGGGCCTTCCCCTGCTCTCCCCCGGTGACCTCCAGGACGACAGCGCATCTGGTCCGTGCTTCGGGATCGGCATGTGGGGCGGTGGCGACCTGGCGTTGCACGGCGAAACCGGACAGGTCGTCGTGTTCGGTGCGGGCGACTGGAGCAGCACAGAGGACGACTTCGATGACTACTTCGACGACGAACCCGACGAACCCGATGACGACGGGGAGCAGAGCACCAGCGCTGTGGTGATCGCCGGAAGCCTGACCACGTTCATCGACCGGCTTCAGCACTACCTCGTGGCCGCTGCATGCTGGCTTCGGCGGGCAGCCGTATCGAGCGCAGCGCGATCAGAGACGACCTGGAGTCCACGCTGGCCGACGCCGACTACATGGGCACCGCCTTCTGGATGAGTGCACTACGATCGACCGCCTGACTGATGTCCGTGCTGGCCGGGCCATGACCTTGGTTGTTCGGTGCGCGGCGGCGACGGGCGGGAACGGCCACACGAAACCGTCAGTACAGCGAGAAGCCCCCACTGTGCCGGCCCCCGCCCGGCTTCTTGCCGTCCGGTTCCACGGGCCTGCCCTGGGTGTCCTTCTGAGCGGCGTCAGTGTCACCCTGCAGTGGCTCGCCGTGCCGCAGACGGTCGCGCTCCTCCTCGGGCAGTGACTCCCACTGGCCGCGCAGCGACGCCAGCCCCCCGCTTCCGAAGGCCCGGGCGAACGCAGGGTCGTCCAGGGCGTCGCGCAGGGCCAGCCGGCCGGACAGCATCCGCTTGGCGGCCTCCTGGAGGTCCTTGCTCACGTTGTCGGTCTGCGACAGCTTGCGCAGCGCGGAGTTCAGGGACTTGATCTGCTCGGGTTCGAGTGCCTCGTCGAGCACACCGCGCTCGGGCGACGCGCCCTGCGGGTTCGATGAGTTGTCGGGCTGCCGTGCCATGTCGCATCTCCTCGCTGTTCCGGTCCGCTCGTCGGCCCCCGCAGTATCTCGTGATCTCGTGCGGGAGGTTCCGGGGGACCGCATGGCTGCCGCGGTGGCCACCCCAACCGTACGGCCGCCGCCGCAAGCAGCCGTACGGCCCTCCACAACAGCCTCACATGCGGACACAGCTGTCCCACGGCGCCGAACAGCGGCACCCACCGACCCGCCCAGGACGACAGGCCGCTCGGCGATGCGATCAGGGCAGCGCGTTGCCCAGCGTCGCGCCGACCGCGCCCACGATGGTCGCCATGAGGGCCCAGCGGGTGCGTCCGCGCCGGGCCAGTTCCACACCGGGGGTGGCGGAGGCGAGGCCTATCGCGTAGGCCACGGTCCAGGCTCCGGCCTCCGTACCGCCGTTCAGCCGTCCGACGATCGCGAAAAGGCATGCCACCGCGACCAGCGCTCCTATGGCCATGAGGCCGCCCCGAGCGCTCCGTGCCTGCTGCGAGCGCTCGCTCGGCGTGCTCGGCTCCGATGGCCTCTGAGGATGCGCCCGCGGTTCCTCCACGTCGTCCCGCACCAGACTGTCCGCGCCGCGTTCCGCCAGCATTTGTTCCCCATCACGCGTCGTCATGTGCAGGCAGCGTAGCGCCCGCCGGGCCGTGCGCGAAGGGCGGGCGAGTCCCGTGAGCGGGAGCGCAGACGGCCGTCGAGTGGCGCTTAACGGCCGACGTCAGCCTGGCTGTTCAGGCGCGGTCTTGCTGAGGGGCGGTGAGGGGGGCCGGTGGACCGCCGATCGCCCCAAGAGCAGGCGGCCTTCAGGGAAGGGTGTGTTGCGTTCGGCATGGAATCGCGGCGACTCCGGCCGAGTGGTCCCGCCAACGGCTCCGTCCTGAAACGGACTTGTGACAGCACCACCCTGAGTCGGTTCGACGGTGATTCCGTAAACTTTGCGGACGGCTGTACTCCTGTGTGATTTCCCTGGACGGGTGAGGGAGTTGTACGGCCGTTCGGTCTGACGGGGGTGCTTTCTGCTGTGTCGATGATGCTGCCGGACGAACTCGAGTGGGTGCTCGAGATGCTGGGCTACCGATGGCCCACAGCGGACGAGGACAAGCTCAGAGACTGTGCCGAGGTGTGGCGGCAGTTCGGCGAGAAGGTCAACGAGCTGCACGGCACGGCGAACGGCGCCGCCCGTCAGGTCACCGCACATAACGCCGGTGAGTCGATCGACAAGTTCGTCAAGACGTACGAGAAGTTCGACGGTGGTGGCGGCGGGGACGGTTACCTCCGCAACGCCGCCGAGGCCGCATTTCTCATCGCAAACGTGCTGGAGGCGTGCGCCTACCTCGTCGAGTTCGCCAAATGGGCGGTCATCGCCCAGCTGATCGCCCTGGTCATCGAGATCATCGCCGCGCACGCCGCCGCGCCCTTCACCTTCGGCCTGTCCGAGGTCGCCGGCCT
This sequence comes from Streptomyces sp. NPDC046859, assembly GCF_040645135.1. Taxonomy (NCBI): domain Bacteria; kingdom Bacillati; phylum Actinomycetota; class Actinomycetes; order Kitasatosporales; family Streptomycetaceae; genus Streptomyces; species Streptomyces sp. NPDC046859. Next base: position 210,022 of record NZ_JBEYXR010000011.1, on the reverse strand, counting down.
CGGCGCCACCCAGATCACCCGTCTCATCGTCCGCCGCCTCCTCGACGAGCTGAAGCAGGCGCTGCTCGAGGCGATCGTGGAGACGATGAAGGAACCCGCCATCTCGGCGATCGAGGCGATCATCACCGACCTCGTCCGCCAGACGGTGAACGTCGGCTTCGGCGCTCAGGAGGGCTACGACGTCGGTGCCACCCTCAAGGCCGGTGGTACGGCGGGGCTGGACGCGCTCAAGCAGAGCCCGCAGACGTTCGCCGAGGGCGTCCGCGACAGCCTGGGCCAGAAGGCCGGCAGCCGGGCCCGCCATGCGATCGACAGCCGCATCGATGGCTACGACGGGACGTCGGGGCTGCCGGACGGCGACGTCGGCAGCGACCCCGGCTCGGACAGCAGCTCCAGGTCGTCCTCGTCCTCCGACTCCCCGTCCTCCAACTCCCCGTCATCGAACTCGGACAGTAACTCCGGCAGTTCCACCTCGGATGCGAACGGGTCGGACTCATCGACGACCACGCGTTCGGGCAACGGCACCAACCTGCCCGGCACGAACATAGGCAACGGCATATCCGCCGACACCGGCGGCAACAACATCGGCGGACCCAATGTGGGTCTGGGCCCCGACTCCGGTTCCGGGCCGGGTTCGGACTCCAGCGGTCCGTCCACGTCGGACACGCCGTTCTCGCGGCCGACACAGGCGCCGTCGGACTCGTCCCTGTCCGACTTCGACGACCCCTCGCCGGGCAGCCGCTCGCCCATCGGCTCCGACAGCCCCACCGGCTCCTCCGGCACGCCGAGCACGTCGGGCCCGTCCCACACCGGCGGTGGCTCCCCCGTATCCGGACTGTCGTCCCCGTCGCCGCAGTCCGCGCCCACGCACGCGTCGTCCAGCAGTCCCTCGTCCTCGCCGACGGGCGGCTCGATCGGCACTCAGATCGACAGCCTTGCGGCCAGCACACCCACGCAGTCCAACGCCGCGCCGACGCCGACGGCCGGCGACGCCTCCCCGACCGGCTCCGGAGGCCGTCCGGACGGTGGCTCGGGCATCCCGACGTCTCCCACGGCAGCCGCCCCGGCCGGCACGGCTCCTGCCACGGGCCACAGTTCGGGCGGGCCGTCGGGCGGCAGTGCGTCCCCCACGAGCCCGCACGCCAACTCGGGTCCGGCGAGGAATCCCTCCGCCAGCACACCCGGCACTGCGCCCACCGCCGGGACGGGACCAGCCTCCACCCCCCGCACCACCGGCCCCACGGTGCCTCGGAGCACGCCCACTGCGGACGGCCGCGTTCCCGGAACCGGGGACAGCCGTACGCCGGGCACGCCCGACAACCGAATACCGGCGCAGCGCCCCGGAGGCACTCCCACGGGAGACGCCGGCACCACACCACGAAACGCCCCGAGCACGCCACCCGGCGACCGCACCGCGCCGCGCGGCACCACCCCCGGCAACCCCACCACCCCCGGGGACGGCAACACGTCCCGGCCCCGCTCGACCACGCCGACACCGAACGACGGCACGCCGTCCCGCACCAACCCGAGTACGGCGCCGGGCGACTCGACGTCCCGGAACACCCCCGGTGCGAGGCCGAGCGACACCTCAACGCCCCGCAACAACGCCAGTACGACACCGGGCGACAACTCGGCTTCCCGTAACAACCCCGGTACGACGGCGAACGACCGCGGCGACCGTACGCCGCCCCGCACGACCACCCCCGGCAACCCGAGCACGACCCCTCGGGGCGACAGCACCCCTCCGCGCAGCACCCCGGACCAGCCCGGCAGCAGCCGTACCCCCACGCCGGGCCAGAACCCCGCCCAGTCGACGCCGCCTGCCTCGAGCAGGCCCACCACGTCGCCGTCCACGCCGACACCGGGCGGCAGCACTGGCCACTCCCCGTCGACGTCACCGGGGCCCACCACGCACAACCCGACGTCTCAGGGAACGCCCGGTACGGCGAACCAGCCGGGCACCGGCACCCCGTCCCGTCCGCCCCAGCAGCCCGCGGGCAGCACGCCGAACCAGCCCGGCGCCCAGCCGCAGCCGCACACCCAGCAGCCCCCGGCGAGCACCCCGAACCACCACCAGCAGCCGCAGGTCACGCCGGTCCCGATCCACCACGTGACCACCACGCCGAGCGGACAGCCCACCCCCTCCGCACCCCACAACAACCCGGATTCAGGCCCGACCACGCCCGACCGCCAGAGCACCCCCGACAACCCGAAGCCGAGGGACGTCCCGACCCCGGCCTCGGAGACGCGCAACACGAACCCCCCGGGTGGCGTGACCGACCCCACCCGGGCCGAACAGGACGCCCTGGAGAACTCGGTTCCCCGAGATGAGAACGGCGACCCGACGAGGCCGCCGGACCCGGCCGACGGCCCCTGGGTGCAGCGCATCAACGGCGAGAGCCCGGACGCGCCGGGCCGGAGCAACAACTGTGTCGACACGGCGCTGTCCACGGTCGACACCTACGCGGGCAACCCCACGGCTGCCGGCGCCCGTACCCCCGACCTGGACGCGGACGGCAACCCTTCGGACCGCGGCGAGAGGGGTGGCCGCGACCGCATCGAGAACACGCTCGGCGCCCGCTTCAGCGACATGGGCAACGGCCGCGAGGCCTTCAATCGCCTGGAGAACACCCTCCGCGACAGCGGCCACGGCTCCCAGGCCGTCATCATCACGCAGGACGCCAACGGCCGCGCCCACGCGTGGAACGCCGTCAACCACAACGGCCAGATCACCTACATCGACGCCCAGACGGGCCAGCAGAGCCGGAACCCGCTCCACAGCGGCGACCACGGCGTCTTCGCGATCCCCCTGGACTCGAACCGCCAGCCGGTCACACCCGACGACCGTGCCGCCGACGCTACGGATACGCAACGGCCGTCCTCCGAGGCTCCCCCGTCCACCAGCGCCGACCGCAGGGCTCCCGACGAACCCGCTGGAGCCCCGGAAGAACCAGCCGGAACGCCAGATGAAACCGAGGATTCCGAGGACGACGAGGGCGACAACACCGGTGACTCGACCGGAAAGGACCCGGAGCGACTGGGCTCCACACCGTTCGAGGGAGACCAGCCACCCGAGCACCTGCACTACGGCGTCGCTGGGGACCAGGCGCAAAGAGACTTCCGGGAGCACCGGGACATCCGGCAGATCGACCTGGACCCGGTCTACGACACCCTTCGGGATTTCGCGAACAACGACAATGCCGGCTTGCGCGACCTGCTTGAGGGGAGCCAGGACGGTAGGACCTGGCGCCGTGACGAACTCGCGGATCGCATCCCTGGCTTCGACGACCTGAGCCGAGGGCAACAGGCCGCCGCGGTGGGTGTTCTGGCACGCCTGAGCAACGATTTCCACATGAACCAGGGGGTCGGCGCCAGCCCGTACCGACGTGGCGACGACCAGTCTGCCTACCACTGGTCGGAGTCGGAAGAAGCCCAGGAAGCACGAGAGGCGCACCGGCAACGCGACGAGAAGCGGCAGACGAACTTCCCGGGCAACGACGACGAGAAATTCAAGGATTCAAGGGCCGCTGTCGCGGCCGCGAACGGTAAGCCCTTCTCCGAAGTGGGCGGCTCCAACGCGGCCTCGGCCAGCCCGGCGCAGCGCACTCGGCACCACCTTGACGAGACATACGGCGCGAGCGTTGCCGATCAGATCGTCGACGCCACCGCGGATATGAAGCCTAATTTCTCGGGACGCAACTTCGCCGTCATGGAGGTGTACGACCCGGAGACCCAGCAGACGCACTACGTGGCCGACAGTTCGTTCAGCCACGCCGGGCCGCGACCCGATCACTCTGAACCGCATTTGGGCGGGTGGATCGAGCGCCTCAATGAGGACCGCGCCGCCGAAGGCCAGCAGCCGCTCGTTCCCACGCACCTGTACACGGAGCGAGAGCCGTGTGGCCATCCTTCCGAGTCGAAGGGGCACGCAGACTGCGGAGGCTATATTCGGGCTTACCTACCGGAACAGATGGGGACGACGTACGCCACGGGCTACCGAAAGGGCGCACAGGTCGAACCGTTCAGCGATCCACGCGAGGGCATCCACAATGCGGCCCAGGCGATGGAAGCCGACTTCCAGGACCACCTGAACAAGGTCGCAGATATTCTCAAGGCTTATGCCTTGCCCACGCCCAAGAGCCCCGCATAGGGATATGACGGCAGGAAAGACCTGAGCCATGAGTACTAACCCGAACCCGGACGCGATCACACCGGAACTCGCACTGAACCGCGCGCTGCGGTGGATCGATCGACCTCGCGACACCAGCGCCTGGATGTGGATCGGCGGGCGGGCGGGCAGCGGCAGAACGGCGCTGCTGCGCGAAGTCGTCGCCCGCCACCCTGCCGCGGTGTACGTCGACTGCGCCGACAGGTCCGCGGAGGAGGTGGCCCGGGACGTGGCGGCAGCCCTTGGCGTCCCCGCCACGGACTCGTTCAAGGGCAACTTCGCCACCGTCGCCGGTCGGATCACCGACGACCCCGTGATCATCCTCGCCAACACGCAGTGGGCCGGCCGGCTGCGTACCTCGCGTGAACCGGAACGTGTGCTCGGTCAGGTGGCACGCGCGCTGATCGAGCACCACCGGCGCGGCCTGCGGATGCGCTTGCTGGTCGAGGTCGACGACGGTCCGAGCAGGGTCGCCGAGTGGCGGGGACGCCAACTGACGCTGGAAGGCGGCTTCGAGCCCGGGCCCGCCTTCCCCGCACCGGACGACGAGGCGCCCCTGTCGTCTGCCCTTCGCGCGCTGGCCTTGGCCGAGCACCGTTTCGTTCCCCTCACCGTATGGTCCGGTCTCTGTTCGGCTCTGGGCCGGGACATGCCCGAGGCCGAGCTCAACTCCCTGCTCGGCGATGCGGCGGCCACGGAGTGGATCCACCGGACCGACGACGGGACCGGCACTCCGCTGGTCTCCCTCAAGCAGGAAGCAGCCGCCCGGCACTTGCGTGCGCAGATGCCCGCCGACGAGGCCACGTCCTGCCACGCGCGCATCGTCACCACTCTGTCGGCCGCAGACGCTTCCGACGCCACGCGCTGGTACGCCGAGCGCGCCCTGGCCGGTCACGCCGCCGCAGCCGACCGATTCGAGGCATTCCTCGAGGACACCGAGGCAGTCGCCAGGGCCGGATTCGCGACGCTCTTCGAGGCGTTCGAGGCCGCCTTCCATGGGCAGCCCATCACGCAGGGCACTGCGGCGGCCCGTCTCCACTACCTGGCACGCCGTGGTGGGCAGCCTTCGTCCCAGGGTGAGTGGCTGGCCTTGTTGCATCTGACCTTGATGCAGGCCGGATCGACGGAGAGAGCGGCCGCCGATCGGCTCCTTGCGGAGGCCGGGCCCGTGGCCCTGCCGTGGCGGACGCTCTGGGCCCAAGGTGCCGGTGCCGGCGCGTTCCGTACGGACGCCCTGGTCAAGCGGCCGATCGTCCGGACTCTCCGGATCGTGCACACCCCGTCCGGTGACGTGCTCACAGCCCGCACCCGCCGCGACCACATCGGCACCTGGGATCTGGCCACGGGCGCATCACGCCCCGAGCCCGGCGAGGCCACGAGCCCGCCGGGTACGACGTCAGCGGATCAGGGGCCTCAAGGTTGGCGGCCTGCCGGAGCCGCGGACGGCGCAGTGGATCTCCCTCGCATGCCCGAGTACGTTCGTCGAGGCGTACGCCTGGGAGATCACCTTGCTCTGGCCTCCACGGACGGAGTGTTCGTGGTCGAGATCAATCAGGGCGCAGGGCGGGAGGCCGCCTCCGGTCTCCTCAAGCGGCTGGTGGGCACCGGAACGACTCTCGCTCCGGCGGATCTGCCGGCCGCGGCCCTGGCCCCCACGACCGATTGGCTGACGGACCTCTGGGACGTTACGGCGGTCAAGCGCTTCCCGCAGGAGACTCTGCCGTCCGCCCTCTCGGACGCCGGCGCGCGCCAGTTCCTCTCCTCGGTCGGCTTTCCCTGCGTCGCGGGCTTCCTCGAACTCGACACCACCGGCCTCACGCACACGGGCCTTCGCCCCGTCGCCGAGCCGACCGAGCAGGAACCCGCGTACTACTCGCTCGGCTGGTGGCAAGGTGCGCGTCTGCTCCTCGACGGTCGCGACGGGAGGGTGCTGCAAGACGGTTCGTCCGGGATCGAGGACGCGCTCGCCGGTAGCAGCCTCAGTCAGTTCGTCGCCATGGTCCGCCTCTACTACTGGTGGTTCGCCTCCGACTGGTCGATCGAGGACACGGAGTCGGACGTACGTCACTGGCTGGATCTCATCGACCCCGATGCCTATCGGACACAGGGGTGGCAGAGAGTCTTCGAGGACTACAACTTCGAAGACCGAGTCTGACGGGAGGATCGGGGGTCGATCGCAGGCGGCAAGTGCGGGCCTGGCGCGAATGACGGCATCCCCTCAGGTGCCGCAACACCAAGCAGGATCGATCACGTCAGGGACCGCATCACCACTCATAGGGGGGGACACACGAGTGCCCGAGATCAGCGCCGAGGACTGGGCTCGTATCGAAGCCTGGCGGGAGTTGCCCGCGGGCCGGCGGCGAGTGTTCTCCGTCCTCGGCCCGGCGCTCAGTGGCAAGACCGCGTATCTGGGTGCTGTGCGGGACCGCTGGCCCAGCGCCACACTCATCGACTGCCGGAGTATGAGCGCCGACGCGGTGGCCACCCGCATGCGCGAGGAGTGCCGTGCCGCTCCCGCCGGGCGCCCCTGTGTCCTCCTCCTCACCGATGTGCAGTACGCGGGTGAGACGGTGACGTCGACCGAACCGACCCGTGTGGCGGAGATTCTGGCTCCGGGGTTCCGACGGTTCCAAGGTCGTGAGGTCTGGGTCATGGCGGAGTACGACCCTGCCCTCGTGAGATTCCGCCGTACCGCCCAGTACGAAGTCACCTTGCCGGCACCGGCTTCGGCCGCGGAGACTGCCGGGGAGGAGCCGACCGCGGCCGGGTGGCTGGGCGCACTGGCCGCTGCCGAGCTTCGCCAGGTGCCGGTGCCGGTCTGGCAGTTGCTGTGCTCCGCGCACGGGGTGCCCGCGGAGGCGCGCACGCTCCTCTCCTTCGCCGAGAAGCGCCCGGACGTCCTGGTCGTGGACGAAGACCGGTCATCGGTCGCGTTCCGGTCCGAAGCGTTTCGCCATGCATGGCGACGCAAGCAACCTTGGGATTCCGCGATCCAATCCCGCGCCGTCGACGCCTTCATGTCCTCGACGACGGACGGCGACGGACCGGGGCTCTGGTCGGAGCAGGGCTCGGTGAGGCGGTACGCCGCTCAGGCGCTTCCCCTGCATGCAGCCCTGGCCGGTGTTCTGCCCCGACTCCTGAACGACGGACGGCTGTTGGCCCAGTTCTCGGTCACCACACTGCGTGAGGCCCTCGCCATCGCCCACCCCGACGGCGTGCCGTACGGAAGCGTGGCCGCGATGCTGCACTATCTGGAGGTCCAGGGCGTCTCCCCCTCTTCACAGGGTGAGTGGGTGGCCTGGCTCCACCACGCCGCGCTCAGCTCGGGCCGCACCGAGCTGGCCGATGGGCTACTGGCCGCGGGCATTCCGTTGCCGTGGCAGACCACGTGGACCCACTGGCGCACCGCGGGCATCTTCGGCCGCATCCAGGGCGACGTCGGCCGCGTCGATGAACTCGGCTTCGTAGTCGCGGAGTCGGGCCTGAACATCGTCACAGCACGAGACGCGACCACCGGCAAGATCGCTTACCCGAAATACCGGTACCTTCGCCAGGAGTGGAGCCCGACGACCGGGGACCCTGTCGCGGCTCCGGTCGAGGTGCACGCCTCTCTGTCCGACGCCCCTCTCCCCTGGAGCAGCCCGCGACGCTCCGAAAGTCATGAGGCAGCGGACGTCATTTTCGCCGAGCACACGGACAACGGCTGGAAGCTGGAGAGGCACGCCGTCCCCGAGCCGCCCGCCTGCCCCCAGGCCGTGACCAAGGGCCTCTACGTCGACGGGCACTGGGTGCTCGCCGGCACCGCGGGCCTGTTCGCCGTATCCGTCGAGACCACGGCAAGCACCGCCCAGGACACATACGCCAAGCGACCCATGATCGCCGCACACACCCGCCCCGCTCCCTGCCCGCTGCCCCCGTCCGCGGCCGCCGCCCTACGCGGTGAAGGTTTGCGGGACTGGCTCGAAGAGACTTTCGGCGCAGGGACCTGCCACCAGCTCGCGGATGGACAGCTCCCCCACGGCCTCACGGATCCCGCCACACGGGACTTCCTCACCCGGACGGGTCTGCCGGAGATCAGGGACTTCCTGCACCTGGACATCACCCCGCGCGGGGACAGCCCCCTGATCGAAGTGGCCTGGCCCGGCCAGGACCGGCACCTGCCCCGGCAACGCCGCGCCAAGAGCGAAGCACCCAGCAGCGGCCCGTTCTACGAGCTCGGCATGTGGATGTACTCCAGGCTCCTGCTCGACGGCAGCACCGGCCGGCTCTACCGGGACACCACGGGCGGCTCCCCCGACCCGATCGCCGGCAGCAGCCTCACCCAATTCTTCGCCATGGCCCGGCTGTACGACGAGTTCCGAAGAACCCACTTCCCCTACGTCACCGACCACAAAGACGCACAGGACAACCTCGCCAGGTGGTGCGAGCAGATCGACCGCCCCGCCTCCCAAGCCGAGACCTGGACGCTCATCCTCGAGGGCCACGACTTCGAGGACAGCACATGGGACCTGGCCTCCTACGGACTGGAATGGGTCTGAGCCGCACGACTGATGGTGCCACGAACTTCGGCGCGTGAATTCAGCACATTCCGCGCCGAAAACGAAGCTCGCCGAACCGACCGAGCTGCCTGGGCTTCAGCCCTCGATGTGCGCCAGGTAGAGCATCAACGGCGTCGAAACGAGGGCGAGCCCGAGCGCCCCGAGCGCCATCCCCGTACGAATCTCCCGCTTGCCTCGGACGCCCAAATACGCTGCGACCAGGGGGATTACGCCTGTCAGCAAGTAGCTGAATCGCCAGCCCACATCGTTGGCAAGGAAGACCATGAGACCCCAGCAGGCCGGGACGGACACGACACTCATATAGCAGGATCGGGTGAGGAAACGCTCCAGGTCGTCCACCCCGCCGAAGAAACTCATCGAATCTGTCCTCGTCGTCTGCTAGACGGCCTGGTGGTCGTAACTGCTCGTGTTCACTTCAGGAAAACCCTCCGCCGCTGAGAACCCGTTGACGGCTGCCGAGGCGGCCAGGGCAATCCCGCTCAGCGCCATCGCGAACCTGTCGAACGTCTTGGCGGCCTCTGCCCACATCTCCATGATTCGCACAGCCTGGGCAGCAGCCAACGCAAACATGCCCGCAGAGGCCACCTGTCCCCCGACCGGAATCGCGTTCACCGCCCACGCCGCGGCCAGGTTGACCATCCATACGACGAGCATGTCACAGAGTGTGACGAGGATCGCTTTGAGGGCTTCAGCGAGCTGGAAGGCCAGTTGTGCGGCTTGCGCGTAGCAGGTCCGCAGAGATTCGAAGGTCTCCTTGATTTGATCCAGCTTCTTGCTGAATTCATCGAAGTAGACCGTGGCGGCGTCCGCCGCATTGCCGTCCCAGCTGAGTCCCACGTTCTGGGTGCCCTTGCGCACGTTGGCAGCAACCGCATCGCAGAAAGAAGCGAGGTTGTTCCATACATCAGCGCAGTCGTTGTACTTGTTCCAGTCCCCGAACACCCAGTTCGTGCACACGGCGAAGGGATCGAAGTCGAAAAGCAGTTTGGACGCCTCGACCGCCATGGCCGCCGGACTGCCCAGGTCGAGTGCGCTGCCAAGCGTCTTCTGAACGGGACTCATCTGGTATTCGTCCGCATGGCCCGACAAGTATTTGACGAGCGGGTTGTTGCTGTCCCCGTCCGGCGGCTTCAGCATGTCCGCTGCGTCGCTGGCGTCCGAAAAGTCGTGCGGGCTTCCGCCGGATGCGCCGGCCGACACCTTGGAACCCGGATAAGTGGCATCGAGCTTGGCGGCCTCATCCCGGTCCGTGGCCCGATAGTAGGTGGCCGACTTCGCCAGTTCCTTCATGGAGGAGTCCAGCACGCCACGAACTTTGGCCAGCGCCTTCTCGGCCTCGCTCACATATCGGTCGTGATCTCCGGTGACAAGATCGTAGAGGTCCCCTCCGCCCTTCTCGATCTGGGTATGTGTCCGCACGTAGGCCACGGCCTTCTCACCGCCCTCGGCGGCTCGCCCGATCAGCTTCGAAAAGCCGTCGATCGCGTCGGGATCCACATTGAAGTCCACAGTTCCCCCATCACCCGCCTCAGCGGGCACGTCGGTCGTCCTGTCTCGGAGAGCCGGCCCAAAGCCACACGGCCTCCCGGACACTCAGTACAAGGACCAGCCACGTCCGTCGTGACGTGACTTCGCGTCCGATCGGTTCTCGGACGCGGCACGCCCCTCTTCTTCCTTCCGCCGCTCCTGGAGCTGGTGCTCTCCCTCTGCGGCGAGCTCCGCACGCTCACTGTCGGACATGGCGGCCCACTTCTCAGCCAGTGGCGTCGACTGCTGGACGGCCTCCTCGGCATACACCGAGACATTGGCTGCCTCACGCAGCCCCATCCGCCCGGAGAGAACTTCCTGTGCCATTTCCTTGAGTGCCGGACCACCCAGACCCGAGGCCAGATGCTCAAGTGACTGCCGCAGGATCTTCGCCTGAGCAGGGTCCTGCTGCGTCATCTCGAAGAACTCGGAGTCGTCTACGCGTCTCTCGGAGTCGTCACGGGCGCTGTCCAAGGGAACACCTCATCGGTGGTCGGCGGGTCTCGACCGGCGTGAACTTACCAATGCACCCGCGAGCCCTTCAACGCGCCGTGGGCGCCTACTCGCCTGCTTCGCCTCAACTCGGCTGACGAAAAGCGGACATAGCCTCTGCAGAAAGGTGTACAGGTCCCCTGGAGAGTCGGCCACCGAACTCAGCGCATGGACTCTTAGGGACAAACCATCACCCGAACTCGCTCCGCGCCCAGTCCTCCCCGACCCCCGAAGCGGCCGGAGGGCTGGAGGGACGGGACGGACGGGGAGCTGCGGTGTGGGCAGCCGCCGCAGGCACGGCGGGCGGGTCGGCGGGTGATTCGGCGGCCGGAGTCGGATCGCCGGATGCCTGCTCCCCGCCCGTCCCGCCATGCCCGCTCAGCGCGTCGACTCCCCGCTGCACGCGGTCACCGGCCGCGCCTGTGACCGCCTCCGTGCCACGGTCGATGTACGTATTCGGATCGAGGTAACCGGCGAGCGACGAGCCCTCTCCTCCCGTGACCTCGGTCCTCAGGCCGTCCAGGTACTCGCCGCCCGCCTTCCTCGCGACGTCGGCCGTCTCCCCGAGATCGATGCCGGAACGGGCGTCGAAGTAGGCCTCGATGCCCTGCTGGCCGACGTTCTGGGCCATGCCGACGGCGGCCTCGCGGGCCTTCTCCTTGGCCGCGTCGACGACCTTCTCCTGGACGATCTGCTTGACCTGCTCCTTGACGACCCGCTTGGCGACCTTCTTCAGGGCGTCCACGGTGGCGTGCTCCATGGCCTTCGTGACGGCCTCCATGACCTCCTTCTTGAGGCGGTCGAGCAGCTCGCGGACGATGACACGGGCGGCTTGGGTCGCGCCCATCGCCCCGAGCTCGGACAGCCCGAAGGTGAAGGGCGCCGCCGCCTGCGCCGCGATGATCTCGATGGCGAGGGCGATGAGCTGGGCGATGACGGACAGTTTCGCCGTGAGGACCGCGATGGCGGCCGCGTCGAAGGCCAGGGCGATCACCTCGCACGCGATGCTCGCGTCGGGCAGGTATCTGTCCTCGCCGTTCGCGCCGGTGTAGGCGCCCCAGTCCTTGCTGAAGCCCTCGATGGCCGAGCCGGCATTGCCGGCGACGACGGTACGGGCGAAGCCCTCGCCCTGCGCCTGGATCTTCTCGAGTTCCGCGCCGAAGCCGCGCCAGGTCTCGGCGACCTGGTGGAGCGCCTCCTCGTCGGCCTCGGGCCAGTTGTAACCGAGCAGGTCCAGCACCCAGACGAGCTCGCCGGGCAGAGTGAGCGACATGTGAAATCCCCCGGGCCCGCTCAGAGTTGACCGGCGATGCCGCTCAGCAGGCCGCTGTTCGAGGTGTCGGAGGCGTCGTACGTGCGGGCGTTGTCCTGAAGTGTGCGCCCGATCTCCTGGAGCCGTTCGGCGAGACTGTCCATCGAGGTGAGGATTCCGTCCCGGATCGGCGTGTAGATCTCGCCGAAGACATCTCCGAAATCGGCGTCCGACCAGGGCTCTCCGAGACCTTCAAGAGAACTCTCCAGTTTTTTGGACGCCTTGGCGAAATCGGCTCCGAGGTCGCTGAAATTCTGGCCCTGCCGTCGCAGCACAGCCGTATCCACGTCAAATCCGCCGAACGTCATCGCATCTCCCCCGAACTCCCGGTGCAGCACGTCATATTGCACGACAGGCCGGTAGCTTAGACTCCTCGCGCACGACCCGGAAAGTCGATGGGTCAAGAGATCGTCAAGTTGACCAAAGGACACCCAAGTGGTGACGTCACCGCCGCATCACCCCAGCTCAGCAAGCCTCTGGACGGGACGGCTCATAGGGCTCGGAGCACTCCTCGCGGCTGTAGTCATCGCCGCGGTGGCGATACCGGAACTGCGCAGTGAACTCGCGGGAGAAGGGACCGAGGGAACCCTCACGGTTTCTTCATGCGAGGCACACACGAAGACTCGTTACGGTACGCACCGACGTTCCACCGAACTCCGGTTCAACTGCGTCGGGACCTGGACCGCGCGGCACGGTGACACTTCCTACGAGGACGTGGAAGTGGACACTTCATCGCGTTTCGAGACAGGCTCGAAGATCCCCGTGATACAGGTCGACGACACGTTCGAACTTCCCCAGGACCGCGATCCCGGGGACGACGCGGCCGTCGTCGCGCTCTGTCTCTCCCTGCTCGCCGCGGGCGCCTACTGCCTGCTGACCGGCTTCGGTGCCCGCAACGGCATCGGCTTCGCCGCGTCCTGGCGACGCCTGCCGGCCGCCACCGTCACCGGCCCGCTGCTGGGCGGCCTCTTCGCCCTGGGTCTCCTGGCGGCGTTGATCTGCGCGCTCGTCCTGTGAAGCCCGAATCCTGGACCGCCCGCCCCGAACACGCGCTCTCGCCCGTGACCACCCCCGTAATCGCACCGTGAGGAACACCCCCATGGCACAAGCACAAGCGAGCTCCACCTCGTCGGGATCGAGCGCGGGCGGCCTCGGCCGGCTGATCGGCGTCGGCCTGATCCTGGCGAGCGTGGTCCTCCTGGCCCTGGGCGCCTACCTCGGGCCGTACACGTACTCCACGTCCACTGCGGGCAAGCTCACGGTCGAGACCTGCACGGTCGACTACAAGCACCGCAGCGGTTCGTCCAGCACCTCGCGCAAGCGCACCAAGACCAGGTGGTGCTACGGCACGTTCACCGCCACCGACGGCTCCGTCAAGGATCTCAACGCCGAGCTGCGCAGCGACTCCCTGCACCAGCGGGGCGAGGTGATCGAGGCCCTGAAGACCGGTGACACGTCCTACCAGCAGGACCACGGCTGGGTGGGCTCGATCGCGGTCGGCTGCGCGTGGTGGTTCGGCTCCCTGATCCCTCTCGCCCTCGGACTCCTGTGCACCACCACGGGCTTCGCCTTCGGCGGCACCTCCGACTTCAACCGTGCCAAGCAGGCGGTGGGACACGGTCTGCTCAGCACGGTCTACACACTGATCGCGGTGGGTGTGGTCGGCGTCGGGCTCAGCCTGCTGGTGATGTTCTTCGCGTAGGCGGAGCAGCACTCCGCCTACGCGGGGAGAATCTCACTGGCCCCCGTTCGGCGGCTGCTGGCCGTAGGGATTCGGCTGCTGGGGCTGGGGGGCCTGTCCGGGCGGGGGCGGATATCCGGGGGCGGCGTTCTGCTGGTACGGGTTCGGCGGGTGCGCGCTCTGCGGGTACGGCTGCTGCCCCGGGGGCGGGTACGCCGGCTGCTGGGGCGAATAGCCCGGCTGGGGATGGCCGTGCGGGCCGGGGCCGACCTGACCGGGTCCGGAGGAGCGGCGGCCGCGCACTACGGCGAAGACGATGCCAAGACCGATCAGCACGACGAGGCCGACCATCAGGACGATTGCGCCCATGGAAGGTGTCCCTTCTCGATAGGTGGGGGGGAACGGTGGGTGGCCGCCCCGCAGTGCCCAAGCCTGCCGCAGGACGCAACACGGCACACGGCCGGCGGCCCGGAATCAGCCGTGACGCACGTGACAGTCGCCGTTCACGAGGTACGGACAGTTCCTGTGCGGACGTCCTGCAGCGAGGCCCCGATCTTCAGGTACTGCTGCACGCGACGCCTTGCACGCCTCCGCCCGCGCAGCACCACGACGACGGATGTGATGGCGAGAACGACCGTCCCGGCGTCCCCTACCCCGAAGGTGGTCACGCCGAGGATCGGGATGGCGGCCAGGAGTGAGCGTAGGAAAATGTAGTTGGCGTGCGCCTCGACCGGAGAGGCGGGGTGGATCGCCCTCACACCTTCCGGGTCGGGAAGATCGTGATCATCACCCGGTACCGCGTCCGCCGGTAGTTCCGCCGCGGGATCGGCGGTCTCGAGCCAACCGGCGACGAAACGGCCGTCGTCCAGGACCAGTACGCCGACTCCCACCGACTTCGCGTACGCGAGGTCGCGGCCATCGCCGTACCAGTAGGCCGTTCCCCGCGCGCCCTTGAGGTCCTTGGCCAGGGGCACGTGGTGGACGATGTCATCCAGATAGAGGTGCAGAAGCAGGTCGTCGCCGTCCGTACTGGCCATATGGACGCGCGGTTTGAGGTGTGTGGTCACCCGGCTGGTTGGTGGGCGCTCGTCGATGGCCACTCCCACCCCGGTGACACGGACGGGCAGAACGCGCAGCCGCTTCTTCTGGACTCCGCGAGGAAGGTGCCCCACGGGATCTGAGCGCCATCTGCCGACCAGGGCCAACAACCAGCAGGCCGTGAGGTACATCGACGTCACCAGAATCGTCCCTGCGTCTGCCCGTCCGCCGATCTGCTCCTCGAGCCATTGCCGGTCGCCGATGAGGTAGCCGCTCTCCGGGGACGAAGGCGCGAAGAGCACCCAGGTCTCCTCTCCCCGCAACGGCTCCTTCCTCGAGATCAGCCCCGTCTCGTAGGTCTCCGTACCTGTCTCGTACGGCACGGACACCCGCACGGTGGAGTCGTACTGCCGGTTGCGCCCCGTCCCGATGTGTTCCGCCGACAGGACTTTCTCGATCTTGGTGGAGCGGATCGCGTGCCCGGCATCGAAGATCGTCCAGGCTGCGGGAGAGGGCGAGAGCACAGCGTGGGCGACGAGAGAGGCGACCACCGGCCAGGACATCGTCGCGAAGTTGACCCACGCGTTGCGTTGGTCGGCCCACCAGTGCCTGCCCGCGCCGTCGTCACGGCCCGGGACGGGGCGTCGGACGAGGAAGATGCTCGCGCCCGCAGCCACTGCGCCCAGCATCAGGCACGCGAAGAGATCCCATCGGGGCAGGCGGAGGGAGGGCTGGAGGAGGACGATGGACACCGTGGTGGCGAGGGACAGGCCCAGCAGAGTCAGGCAGCGGACCAAAGCGCTGGAGCCCACCGTCATCCGAACTCTTCTTCAAGACTGCGCTGTTCGCGCCCGAACGCCGTGTGCGGCCCTTCCGCTTCCTTCTCCCGACGGCGCTTGGGGTCTTCCGGCGGTTCGGGGCGATCGGCGAGTTCTCCGCCGGCGCCCGCCAGTCCGGCGGTGACGCCTCCGGCGGGGCCCTCGATGGCGAAGTCGGGATTCTCGCCGCGCCGCCCGTAGCGTGAGGCATCCCAGTCCCTGGCCGTGGGGATGGCGTCCCTGTACCGCCCGACGGCGCCGACGGTCGCCCCGCCGACCGCTCCGCCCGCCGCATTGACTCCGAGGTTCTTCAACCACGCGGGGTCTTCGTTCGTGGTGAGGGCGGTGTGGGCGTCCGTGGCGAGGCCTCCGGCCATGTTGCCCACGGCGCCGCCCGCGGCGTTCTCGACGAGCGACCCCGCCGCGTCGCCGAGTCTCGGGAACATTCGGCGCGTGAGGGCACTTGCTGGCCCGGCGACGGGGGTGCCGGCGGCGGCGGCGAGACCTCCCTGCCACGTCGATTCCCACACCTTGGCCGCGTCGACGTTCTCGCCGGTGAGGCCCGCGCCGAGTAGGGATCCGCCGGTGTTGCCGACCCAGTTCACGAAGAACCCGGCCGTCAACCGGGTCATCGTCCCGGCCTGCTGGTAAGCACGGATGGCCTGCGCGATCCGGCGCAGCAGCGCGCCCAGGCGGGCGGAGATGCGGACGGCCTGGGCGGCGAGGCGGGTGACGTTCGCGGCGGCGGCACCGCCTGCTACGCCGAAGCTGACGAACGACAGGGCGACACCGACGCCGATGGATACGCCGATCTCGGCGTAGATGGCGTGGATCTCTTCGTTGACGGCCTCGATCTCGTCGGCGACGGCGTCGAGTTGTGCGGCGATGTCGTCGTACTCCTCGACCGCGTCCTGGACGGCCGCCTTGAACTCACGCCAGTGGTGCTTGAAGGCTTCTGCCGCCGGTCCTCGCCAGGTGTGGCCGACGGTGTCCTCGACATTTCGGTCGAGAGCTTTGAGGAGACCGTCCGGGCCCGCGACATCCGACTTGAGTTGTCGCCAAGCTTTGGCGGCCTGTCGGAGTTCGGCCGGTCGGCCACCGGGGTTGATGAGCTCGAGGCCGAGTTCGATGAGCTCTTCCGTGCCGGTCTCGTTGCCGCTCATCCTTGTGCTCCGGTGCTTTTACCGAAGAGCACGGCGACGTCGCCGTCGGTGACTTCCGTGTTCTTGTTGACCTGCCGCAACGCCTCGGCGAGCGTGTCCAGGTGCTGGTGGACGGCTTTCATGGCGCCGGCTGCGGTGGTCGAGTACTCGATGTAGGCGTTTCGGACTTCGTCCGACTCCGTCAGAAAACCGAAGCCGTCGGAGATCGCCTCTTCTCCGGTCTCGTCACGGAATTTCTTGAGATAGGCGCGCAGGTCGTACGCCTGTAACTCGAATTTTTTGGCTAGATTCCGGCCCACGCCGTCTTCGTAGGACGCCGAATTGGCAGCCATGGCGCCCCCTGCTTCCCCTGTGCACGCTCACGCTCGTACTGATCTCAACGAGCGGTGACGGCAGCGGTTTCGCACACACCGGCGCCCCGGGCGTGTCGCTGCCCGGGGCACGGGATGGGACGTTGCTGTCAGGAGTACGGGTTGGGGTTCTGCGGCCCCTGGCCCTGACCGGGGTACGGCGGGTAGCCCTGACCGGGGGTACCTGCGTTGGGGTACGGCTGGTAGCCCGGCCCCTGAGCTGGGGTGCCGCCGCCGGCGCCGGGGCCGCCGTTGTTGCCGCCGTTGCGGCGGTTGCGGAGGACGGCGAGGAGGAAGCCGACGATGACCACCGCTACGGCGATGCCGCCGATCAGGAGAATCTTGCCGGAGGAGAACTTCTTCTTCTTTTTCTTGGCGTGGGTGGTGCTGTCGCTGTCGTCCGACCCTGCCACGGAATTCGTCGAGGTCGACGACGATCCCTTGAGGAAGGGACCCTGCTTGGACCCCTTGGGGATGTCCATGGTGAGGGCGGTGCCGGGCCGGGCGATGCCGTAGCCGAGTTCGCGGTCCGGGGCCTTCTTACCTTCATGCTGGAGGAAGGACGCGGACTTCACCAGGCGGTTAATGATTTGCCCTGCGGTCAGGTCGGGGTACTTGGAGCGGAGGAGAGCGACGATGGCTGATACGTAGGCGGTCGAGCCCGAAGTACCGTCTGCCACTACGTAGCCACTAGAACTGGTGGGGTCAGCCTGAGGGGTTTCAACACCAGGCGCTGCAACCGTTACGTTGCCGGTGTTTGATTTCGACCAGAAGTTGAGGCCCTGATTCACAGCGGATACGGCGACCACACCCGGGAGAGCAGCAGGATAGTTGACGGTGCCAGCATCATTTCCCGCACCAGCCACTACCACCGCGTCATGATCTTGCGCGTACTCAATCGCCTTAGCGGCCTTGGATCCGGGATAGGCGGAAGAGTCAACCAGCGACAAATTGATCACAGTGGCGCCATGGTCCACCGCATAGCGAACTCCGGCGGCCCATTCCGTCGTATTTAGTTTGTCACCGTTTGAGCCAGTACGAATCGGCAGAATTTTTGCCTTCGGTGCAAGACCCAGGACTCCCGATGAGCCATTTACCCCATGGCCATGTCCGGCGATGAGACTGGCCATGCCGGTTCCATGCCCGTCATCATCCTTGTGTGGGTCGCCGGCGTTGGTGAAGTCCTTTCCAGGCAGGACCTGACCAGTCAGATCTGGGTGACTAGCATCAACCCCCGAGTCGATCACCGCGACCGTGACGCCTTCTCCCTGAGACGTCTTCCACACCTTCTCAGCGTCATAAACGGTCAGAGGCCATTGAGCGTCTCGCACCTGATCAGCCGATGCCATCGGCGCCGAAGTGAGGAGCAAGATGCCCGTCAACGCCACGACTCCAGTGGTGGACCGGACTCGCTTGACACCCATTCCCTTGCTCCTCACTCAGCTTTGGCTACACGAGCCTGGCTCGACGGACGACGGCACGCCGTTTATTCCACTCTCGATGCACTCAATTGGCCGGGTCTCTTCGTCCACGACCGGGTAGTCGGGGTGGCCACGCGGCTGTTCTCGTCCTCGGACCGTCGGTTGCGGCTAGCCCTGGCACTGCGCTGGGTACCGCCGTGGCTGCCAGGAGACCTGCACTTCGCCCGTGCGCCCTTGGTCGCGACAATTACAAGTGCCGCGCAACTCGCCAAGAAACTTAAGCTCGTCGGCTCCGACTCTGCCTCGCCTACTGAGCCTGCTCCTGTGGCACCAACAAGCACCGTGGCCAGTCGCATCGCCGCCTATCACACCGACGGATTCAGCACACTGCCGCGCCCCGGGCGTGTCGCTGCCCGGGACGCGAGGCGTGTGCTCATGTCAGGAGTACGGGTTCGGGTTCTGCGGGCCCTGACCGGGGTGCGATGAGTAGCCCTGGCCCGAGGCAGCGTTGGGATACGGCTGGTAACCCGGGGCCGGAGAGGGCGCACCGGCGCCGGGGCCGCCATTGTTGCCGCCGTTGCGGCGACTCCGGATTACTACGAAGGCGACAACGCCGATGACCACTACTGCGGCGATGCCGCCGATGAGCACGAGGTTGCTGGAGGACTCGTTCTCGGCTTGAGTCGCAGAGTCCTTGCCTGGGGACGACTGGTTAGAGACAGAAGCTGCCTCGAGCTGCCCCAGAGGGTTCTTCTTCGACCCGGCCGGGACGTCCGTTGTGAGCGCAGAGTACGGTCGAACGATGCCGTAGCCGTACTTCTCGTCAGGCGCCTTCAAGCCCTTGTGGTGGGCGAATGTAGCCGTCTTGATCAGGCGGTTGATCACCTGGCCTGCGGTGAGATCAGGATACTTGGATCGGACCAAGGCGGCGGCAGCGGACACATACGCAGTTGCTTCAGAGGTACCACTCGAAACGCCATATCCATTGGACATAGTGTTGTTGGCGCCCACGATGTCCGCACCGGGCGCGGTGAGGGCCAATGCCTTGCCGGTATTTGAATCCTCCCAAAGGTTGGCCTTCTCATTCACAGCACCCACAGACACGACTCCTGGGAGTGCCGCCGGCTCGATCACAGCAGCCCCCTCATTACCAGCCGCCGCAACAACAATCACGTCATGTGCTTGGGCATACGCAATGGCCTCGACACCTTCACTCGAGGTCTTACTGCCGCCATCGCTACCAAACGACAGATTGATGACCTTGGCGCCGTTATCCACCGCATACCGAACAGCGGGCCCCCACGTTTCTTCGAGATTTCTATCTTTTCGCGTCTGGAGTGTGCGCAGCGGCAGAATTTTCGCTTTTGGCGCCAACCCGATGACGCCGGAGTCATTACCAGCACCATGTCCATGACCGGCAATGATGCTCGCCATTTTTGTGCCGTGACCCACAAGGTCCTCATGCGCGTCTTCACCGCCGGTGAAGTCTTTCCCCGCCAGCACTTGACCGTTGAGATCTGGATGTGTGGCATCAACGCCTGAGTCAACTACAGCCACAGTGACGCCCGCACCCTGAGATTCAGGCCATACATCCTCTGCAGCAAAAGCGCCCAGGGCCCATTGCTTTTCTCTGATGTAATCCGCAGACGCAGTGTGGGCTGTGGTGAGGAGCAGACCTCCCGTCAGCGTCAGGACTCCCGCCGCAGACCAGACTCGCTTGAAACCCACTACTCCACTCCTCACTCACCCAATCGGGCTCACCAGCCGTCGGCGGCCGCACACCTCGCTGTGCGGCCGCCGCTCGAACCTACTCGATGGTCCGCGGCACGTTGCGGTTGCGATCCTCTTCGGAGATCCAGGTCTCCTCGTCTTCGACCAGGTAGTCGGGACGGTCACCCTGGCTGTTTTCCTTGTCGGACCGTCGTCCGTTACGACCACCCATACCGCCAGCCATGCCACCAGCCATACCGCCGCGCTGCGTGCCACCGCGACTGCCGTGCAGGCCAGCGCCACCGCCAGCGCCCTTACCGGCGATCCCCTTTGCTGCACCTACGACGCCGCCGCGAGCCTTCGCGAGGGATCCACGGCCGCTTCCCGCACCAGCGCCACGGCCGGCTCCACCAGCTCCAGCACCACCCATACCACCGACGCCGGCTCGTCCTCCGGCACCGCGTCCAGCAGCCGAGCCGCCGCCTGTCATACCCCCGCGGCCACCAAGTGCGCCGATGCCTCCACGGCCGATGGAGGATCCGCGCCCAAAGCCAGGTCCTCCACCAGGCGCAACGATGCCCGGGCCAGACGCCCCGCCAGTGCCGACTCCCCCACTACCGGAGCCTGCGCCAGGGCTGGGTACAGGACCAGTTCCTGTCAGCCCGGGTGTGATGCTGTCAATCTTTGTTCTGGCTGCAGGGAGCTGCGTGCCCCCCGTGATGCCTTGGTCGCGGGGCAGGTTGGGTGCGGGCTTCACACTTGTGGTCGGTCCCGCGCTCCAAGGCTTCGGAGTCGGGCCCGAGGTACCGGGACGCGAAGCACCTCCGCTGGGCGGCGTAACTGGCGGAGGGTACTCCACATCGCGGTTGGGCTCGCCGACATGTCCGTCTCCGGAGTCCCTTATGGTGTTGTTCTTAAGGTTCCGAGTTACCCGCATGTACTGAGCGCCGAGGTTCTCCATAACGCTCACGCCATTGAGTTGAGCCTCACGACTTGCACCGATCTTGCCTTCGTTGATCTGTGCAACTTCCGCCGCTGTCAGCTTGCGGTCCTTCAGGTCGCTAGCCACGGCTTCACCGTTGTCCCACTGCCAGTCACTGAGGGCGTCACCAACCTTCGCCCACCCGCTTGGCTCGTCGATCTCATCCAGCTGCGCTTTGTACCTGCGCAGTTGCGAGCCAGCGTCCGCCATCTGGCCACTATTGAGATCCGCATGCCAAGCTGCGTTACGCAGACTTTGCGAGATCTTGCGCGCCTCCTTTTCGAAGGCACGGGCAGCCTCACCTTCCCAGTGCTCCAGCACATTGTCGACCGACTTGTCGAGCAGGCCAGCAATTCCTCCCCCCTGGCCTCCCGCAAGAATTTCTTGGACTTTACCCCAGTGCCGGCCCGTCTCTTCGATCAGGTCGGGGTTGGTTCCCTCAAGCATCTGCTTCAGCTCTTTGAGCGAGTAGTCGATGAATGAGGTCTTGGTTTCAGGTCGACCCGGGTCTGCGACGCAGACGTCGTTTTCAATTGCAGGCTTAGGTAGCTCTTTGTCACCGGCCACTTGAACTCTCCCTTAATAGGTGATCCTCGATCGGACTACTTGGCGAAGGAGCCGTCCGAGCCCCCTGTGTTACCACCCATTTGGTGCTTGTTCGCGTACTCCTGCTCGGTGTACTTGTCCTTTACCTTGGACGTGCTCTTACCGAACCGGTCGATCAGGTCATGCAACCCCTTGATCGCGCGCTCAAGGTCGTCCTTGGCCCTCTTATGCGCACCGAAGAGGTCGCCCGCCTCTTTGAACGTGCCAATGTTGCCGAAAGCGCTAGCAGGGATCTCCGTGTTGTACCGCGACGTCTGCCCCGCCTTGTCCATGTCGTCCAGCAGCGTCCACAGCTTTCGGATGACCTCGTCCAGCGCGCTCAGATCAACCCGCATCCCGTTACTCATACCCCGTTGTCCTCTCCCCTGTTGTCCAAGTCCTCGGCATCCCCGGATGCCTGCTCATCGCCCGGTCCGTCGGGTGCGCCAGTCCCGTACGGCTACGCCGCTGCCCGCGATCACCAGGGCCAGGGCCACCCCTGTGCCCAATACGTAGATGGCCGTGCGGCGTTCACGTTCCGCCTCGGTCTCGCCCATCGTCACAGCCATCGGGACGACACCGCCAGACCCGGCCTTCACCGGCGGATCCGGTTCCGGAGTCGTGCCCGGGGTCGAGTCGTCCGAGAGAGCCGCCACCGGGTCGACGACGCCCCAGCCGATGAAGCCGTTGGGGCCGCGGCCCGGGCGCTGGGCGGTCTGCTCGATGCGGGTGGCGATCTGGGCCGCCTTCCACTCCGGGTGCTTCTCCTTCAGCAGGGCCGCCACGCCCGCGACGTACGGCGCCGCGAAGCTCGTGCCGTCGGCGGTGCACTGGCCGCCGCCCGGGACGGTGGAGACCATGCCGACGCCGGGTGCCGCCACGTCCACGAAGTCGCCGGACTGCGAGAAGAAGGCCCGCTCGTCGTTGCGGTCGGAGGCGCCGACCGCCAGGACGCCGTCGTACGCGGCCGGGTAGGTGTCGGCGAACTTGCCGTCCGCCCCATCGTTGCCGGCCGCCGCGACGATCAGCGCGCCCTTCTGCACGGCGGAGGCGACGGCGGCGCGCAGTCCCCCGTCGTCCACCTTGTTCGCGGTGTCCGAGGAGATGTTGATGACGTCGGCCCCGGCGGCGACCGCGGCGCCGATCGCCTGGGACATCGTGCGGGAGTTGCCCTGCTTCTCCTCGCCGCCCGTGTAGCGGTAGGACAGGATGTCGGCGTCGGGGGCGAGCCCCACGAAGCCGGTGCCCTTCAGCGGGCGGGCGGCGATGATGCCCGCCACGCGTGTCCCGTGGCCCTCGATGTCCCGGGTGGCGGAGCCGTCGACGTAGCTCTTGCCGCCGGTCACCGCGGCCGTCAGCTGCTGGTTCCGCTTGTCCACGCCCGTGTCGATCACCGCGACCTTGACGCCCTTGCCCGTGGAGTGCTCCCACAGCTGGTCCAGGAGGATCCGCTGGAGCGACCAGGGCGTGGACTTGATGACGTCGCCGCCGAACACGCACTCGGTGCTGGCCGACAGACCGAAGTCCGGGCCGCCGTCGGCCGCCGCCGTGGGGGCGAACGGCGTCGCGGTGACGCAGGTACCCGTCACCGCGAGCACGCCGAGGACCCGCTTCAGTGCGCGGGTCCCACTCGTGCGGCTACGCGAACGGGCCTTGTGGCCCTCCACGTTCAGGCCCCTCATGTCCAGGTCCCCAGGGCTTTCTTGTCGACGGTGTCCCGGCCGCCGGCGCGTGTCCCGCGCCGTTGGCCGATGTGAAGATTCGGCGGATTTACCGTGCGCAGTCCGGAAGACGGTGTGAACGACCCCGAAGCAGAGGTCGGCCCAGCGGACGCCATGGCGTCGGCTGGGCCGAATCTCTTCATCCGATGTCCCCCGGTTCGCCGGCTGGCTCAGCCCCAGGTGGAGGCGTTGCTCTTCTCCGTGGCCTGGTAGTTCTCGGCGGCGCTCTGCAGGGCGGTGGAGATCTTCAGCAGGGTGGAGTGCAGGTCGGCGGCGGTCTGGTCCCACTCGCGCTGCTTGCGCTGGTACCCCTCCTGCGCCTCACCCTCCCAGGTGTTGGCGACGCGCTTGACGGCGGCCTCGAGGTCGTCCAGCTGCTGCTTGATGCGGCCGGCCGTCGACTTCACGTCGGTGGACGCGTTGGTGATGGTTGCGTAATTGACGAGGATCGACATCGTCATTCCCTTTCAGGAAGATTCGGAGGAAAGTCGCTGGAAAGAGGGAGGAGCGGACGGGTCCTGCCGGTGGACGGCACGACGCGCGAACCGGTACGGCTCGATCAGCCGAAGTCCGACATGATCTTGCTGATCTCGGAGTTCTGCTGCTCCTCGGACGCGGAGTAGTTGCTCCGCGTGGAGTCCACGGCTTCCTTGATGTCGTTGAGGATGTCGCTCATCTTCTTCGCGTCCGCGTTCCAGCGCTCCTGCAACTGGCGGTAGGACTGGGCAGCCTGGCCCTTCCAGCCGCCCGCGATCTGGTCGATCACTCCGTTGAGGCGGCGGATCTCGCCCTGCAGCTGACCGTTGGCGGTGCTGATGTCGCTGGAGAGCTTGGTGAGTTCGTCCTCTGTTACCCGGAACTGGCCGGCCATGTGAACCTTCCCCCATGTCGTCGTTGATCCGGGAAACCTGATGCCGTTGCCCGGAGCTGCTTCGCACGCTTGAGCGCTGCAAACACTCTATCGTCAGCCTGTCACTCATCCACAGGCGCGGCCAATCAGTTACACGCCTCACACACACGAGCGACGAAGCTGTGACCCGTGCGCCGTCTTACCTCAAATGGGTTGCGGCAAGGGGTTGTTGGGGCCGGCGGACCGGCCCCCCTGTCCGTACCCGTGTCACTGGCTCTGCGGCTGCGCCGCACCCGCCGTGTCGAGCGTCGGCCCCTTCGGAATGAACGTCGCCCACGTCTGCGGCACGACCGCCGGCTGGTTGAGGTCCTCGTAGCCCAGCCGGGTACGGGCCTTGTCCGTCTCGCTCGCCTCGCCCTGGGACGAGCCGCCGGCCGACGCGGCCGGGTTCTGCGCCTCGCTGTCGTTGCCCTTGGGCAGGGAGTACCGCAGGCCCGTGTCCGTCAGCAGGTACGTGGCGCCGCCGCCCGCGGCCGTACCGGCGACCTCCTGGAACAGCAGGCCGGAGCCGGAGGAGACGTAGGCGCTCAGCGAGTCGGTGATGACCTTCTTGGGGTAGTCGGCCCCGGCCCAGGCCGCCAGGCTCGGCTTGCGGTCCGCGCCGAAGGTGCCCTTGTAGACGCTGCAGGAGGTCCTGATCGTCGCGCCGGTCGCCGTGTTGGCGCTGTTGGCCTGCCGGGGGACGATCTCGGGCCAGCCCTTGTCGGCGTAAAAACGGTCCGCGCGGCCGCCGTTGGCCTCGATGACGGCGCGGGTGTCGACCTTCAGGGCGCCGTTGTCGTCGCGCGCCACGAGCAGGGCGGCGACGAACGGCGAGACGGCCGCGACCTTGTCCTTCAGGACGATGTAGAACTGCTCGCCCTGGGCGTCACGGGCCCGCAGCACCTGGCCGATGGTGCCCGCCTCGGCGGGGAGCCCCTGCACGGCGGTCTGGCCGCCGGCGCCGGGCACGACGGGGAAGGTGATGTCCCCACCGTCGTTGAGGGTGTTGAGCCATTCCTGGCTCACCGGCTGCGGGTCGGTGGTGGCGCTGCTGCCGATGACGGCGGACCGCAGCTGCTCCATGGAGGTCTCGTCGAGTCCGGCCTTCCCGCCGAGCAGGAAGCGGTTCCCCTTGCTGTCGACCAGGTACTCGGTCCTGGTCCTGGTGTCGGTGACGTACAGGGCCTCGCGGGGGTCGACCTTCCCCGTGTTCTCCAGGGACTTGGCGTCGCTGTCGTCGAAGACGAAGACCGCGCGGTCGATGGCCGCCTTGGAGCCCGGCGCCGGACGCTCGCACACCGCCCAGGTCTTGGTCTTCTCGGCGTCCTCCTTGGAGGGGAGCCGGTCGGGCGCGTAGGGGATGCCGATGGTCGCTCCGTGCCGGATGCCGCTCTTGTCGATCTCCTTGCCGGGGACCTCGAGCACGCTGCCCTTGCCCTTGTCGAGCAGCAGCTTCGCGGAGGCGTAGTTGAGGACCGGGTGGAGGACCTTCTCCACCTTGCTGTCCTTGGGGTTCGGGTCGAGGACCACGTACCGCGTGGTGGAGTCGCTGTCGACGATGATGTGCTCGCCGGGGGTGTCCCAGCCCTTGGGAGCGGTGGGCTTGATGACGCCCCATGCGATGAAGCCGATGACCAGGACCACTCCGACGGCGAGGCTCGGCATCACCGTGCGCACGGGGCGCGGGGCGCCTTCCTCCGAGCCGCCCGGCGACGGCGCCAGGAAGGCCGCGACGGTGCGCTTGCGAGCGAACGTGTAGGCGGCGAGCTCGTCCCGACGCTTTGCCATGGTCCCCGTATCTCCCGTTTGGTGATGCTTCGATCGCGCTCGAAAAGGCCGCAACGGCCGTGCAGGGACCTACTATGCCCTGCGCCGTGTGCCGACGATCCCTCAGGTGGGAACCGGCCCTCGCATCTTCACAGAGCTTCTCCACGGCTCTCCACCACGCGGGCGCGGACCATGGCAGGCTGGCCATTTGGGGCTGGGGTGTTGTCCGTGGGTTCGGGTGTCCCCATGTGTCGCCCGAAGTGCCGCAGCGGGTACCGTGAGCCACCCGCATGGATGGTGTGGGCCGATGAAGCCTCCGGCCCGGCGCCGGGATCCGGGACAGCGGTTCCCGCCCGCCCGACGGCCACTACTTCGCGAAAGGGATGTCCCGGGGGATGAGCAGCGCTACGAGCACTCGGCGCGGACGCCGCGCACCGCAGCAACCGGGAGGTCCGGACGGCAGACGTACGCCTGCCGCTCCCTCCGCCGCCTCGCCGCGCACGCTGCCCCGCCCGGGCGGGCTCGGTCCGGTACGTCTGCAGCAGCTGATCCTGGTCGAGCTGGCCGCGGCCGTCATGGTGGCCGCCTGGGCCGCCGGGACATCCTGGCTGCTTGCCCCGGCCGGTGCCGTGGCCGCGC
Organism: Streptomyces sp. NPDC046859; assembly: GCF_040645135.1. NCBI lineage: Bacteria > Bacillati > Actinomycetota > Actinomycetes > Kitasatosporales > Streptomycetaceae > Streptomyces > Streptomyces sp. NPDC046859. The sequence goes on along the minus strand of NZ_JBEYXR010000011.1, from coordinate 183,197 downwards.
TGCTGCTGCTCCTCGCCGTGCTGCGCCGCGGCCGCCGCCCCCTGCCGGAGTGGTACGAGACGACGCGCGCCCTGAGCCGGCGCCGGCGGGACGCCAAACTGCCCGTGCCGCCGGGGACGGACGCCATGCTGGTGCCGGTCGTCGAGTGCGACCCGGCCCTGCGGACGTACTCCTTCGTGTCCCGTGACGACCGCTCGATCGGGATGATCGGCGACGGCACGTTCCTGACGGCCGTGCTCTTCGTGCAGCCCGGCGACCAGCCGCTGCGCCCCGGAGCGGGCGAACGGCAACTGCCGCTCAAGCTGGTCCAGGACGCCCTGGAGGTCGACGGGATCCGGCTGGCCTCCGTGCAGGTCGTGCAGCACACCCAGCCGGCGCCCGCGCCGCACCTGCCGCCGCAGTCGCTCGCCGCGCGCTCCTACGGCCCGCTCCAGGCGCAGTCCGGTTCGCCCGCGCTGCGGCTGACCTGGGTGGCCCTCAAGCTGGACCCGGAGCTGTGCCCGGAGGCGGTGAAGGCGCGCGGGGACGGGGTCCCGGGCGCGCAGCGCGCCCTGCTGCGGGTGGCGGACCAGTTGGCGAGCCGGCTGGCCGGCGCCGGCTTCAAGGCGACGATCCTCGACGAGACCGAACTGGTGCAGGCGCTCGCGACCTCCAGTTGCCTGAACCCGCGCGCCAACCAGCAGCACGGCCAGGACGGGCGCACCCAGCGCCGTACGGTCGAGGCGGTGCGCACCTGGCGGGTCGACGACCGGTGGCACACCACGTACTGGGTGTCCCGCTGGCCGCAGTTGGGCCCCGGCGGGGTGGCGCTGCCGGAGCTGGTGACGCGGTTCACCTCGCTGCCGGTGCTGGCCACGACGTTCAGCATGACCCTGAGCAAGGCCGGCAACCGGGGTGTCGCCCTCACCGGGCACATCCGTGTCACCGCGCGCGGCGACGACGAACTCGGCGAGGTGGGCAGGGAGTTGGAGCGGGCCGCGAGCGCCGCGAAGGTCGGTCTGGTCCGCCTCGACCGGGAGCAGGTCCCCGGAGCCCTCGCCACTCTGCCGCTCGGAGGTACCTACTGATGTCCCAGCCCGCTCCGACCATGCCCCCGGGACAGCAGGGCCGCACCCCCGGCACCCCGGCCCATGTGGCCTCCCCCACCGACACCGGCATGATCCCGATCATCCGGCAGCCGGAGGCGCCCCAGCGTCAACGGCGCATCTTCAGCCCGGGGTTCGGGCTGCGCGGCCCCCGCCGCAACCGTCACGTGGTGACCGTCGACGAGCTCGCGGCGATCAGCATGCCGATCGGTGACGACGGTGTACTCATCGGCACCGACGCGGAGTCGCAGCCGGCGGTGCTTGGACTGGCCCGGCCCACGCCCTTCGACGTCGTGCTCGTGGGCGGTCTGTGGCTGGCGCAGGTGCTGGCGCTGCGGGCCGCCGCGACCGGGGCGCGCGTGGGTGTGGAGACCGGCCGCCCGCAGGCGTGGCAGCAGTTGGCCCAGGCGGCCGGCGGCGGTCAGCAGTGTGTGACGGTGTACCCGGTGGGCCGGGTGCCCGCGCAGGGCCCGTCCGTGTCCAGCCCGGTCGTGCTGATCCGGGACTGCGGTATCCGTCCGCCGCGTGGACGGGTGACGTCGGTGCCGTGGCAGTCCGTGGTGACGGTGCTGCCGTTCGTCAGCGAGCACGCTCCGCGCTGGCTGGCGCAGGCCCACCTCGTGGGCATCCAGCGCATCTCGCCGTACGAGACCGAGGCCGTGAAGGACACCCTGGGCATCCCGGAGGAGCACCTTCAGCACCTTCCGACGCTGCACGACGGCGTCGCGCTGTGGTGTACGCGCAAGCACCAGAAGTTCGTGATGACCGAGCCCACCGACGCGGAGACGGGGCTGCTCGGTGTGGCCCGCCGGATGGACTGAGCCGTCGTCGGTGCCGGGCGCGGTGTGAACGGGGCGCACCCGCGCGGGACTTGTGCCGGTGTTCACCGGTCGGGCGCTCCGGGGCTCGACCGTCACACCGTCGGAGGCTCGACCGTCGCGTCCTTCGGGGGCTCGACCGGAGGTCCCCCGGGGCCGGCGGCCCGCTTCCGGCGGGCTCGGCGGTCAGGTCCCTCCGGGCCCGGAAACCCCTTCCGTCCACGGAGTCCGGGCTATAGCGTCCGCGCACATGGGGCCTTTTCCGTCCCGCCAAGCGAGTGATTAGGCTTCTGGTGGTGCGGTGACGATCGCAGTCGCGGGGGACTCGCCACTCGGTCCGCCCGGCCGCGACGACGACACGCTCAGCAGCAGTGGCTGACCAGGAGGCAAGCAGTGAACAGGGATCGGTCCGAGTACAACGGCGGGAGCCCTTCCTCGGACGGGGACGATCACGAGGTGGATCTGACGGGCGAGTTCGAAATCGTCTACACACCTCCAGCCTGGTACGCCCAGAGCACGCAGGGTGGCTCCCCGCCGAGCGGTCAGCAGGATGCCGAGCGGGCGGCACCACCGCCGCCGACCGGCCCACCCGTCGGAACGCCCGCGGGTCCACCCGGCGTTCCGGCCGGCCCGGGACCCGCACCGGCCCGGAGCACACCGGCCGCGCCGCAGCAGGGGCAGACCGCGGGTGGCTACGGCTTCCCCCAGCAGCAGTCCGTCCCGGGCGCCGCCCCTGCGTCCGGCGCCTACGGCTACCCGCAGCAGCAGCCCGGTCCGACGGCGCCGCAGCAGAGCCAGGACACCTCCGGCGGATTCGGCACGCCTCAGCCGAACACCCCCGGCGGATTCGGCACGCCTCAGCCGAACACCCCCGGCGGATTCG
>NZ_JBEYXR010000011.1:0-180312 GCF_040645135.1 Streptomyces sp. NPDC046859 | reverse complement strand
GGCACGCCTCAGCCGAACACCCCCGGCGGCTACGGCTACCCCCAACAGCCCACCACACCCGCACCCCAGCAGACCCAGGACACCCCCGGCGGATTCGGCACGCCTCAGCCGAACACCCCCGGCGGCTACGGCTACCCCCAACAGCCCACCACACCCGCACCCCAGCAGACCCAGGACACCCCCGGCGGATTCCAGGCGCCGCAGCAGCCGACGCCCGTCCCGCCCGGGCCCGCGACTCCCCCCGCCGCACCGGCCACTCCCCCCGCCGCACCGGCCGCTCCCCCGGCCGCGCCCGGCTTCCCGGTGCTGCGCCCGGTCGACGAGAGCGCACAGGCGCCCGCGGCACCCACGCCCGAGCCGCCCGCCCCCGTACCCCCGGTGGCGGAGCAGCCCGAGGCGGAGCGGTCCGAGCCCGAGCTCAACCACGCCGCCGCCGACGCCGAGGCGGCCCGCCTGTTCGGCGGTGACGACGAACCGGAAGCGGAGCAGAACGCCGAGCCGGAGGCCGACACCGCGTCCGGTGCGGCCGACGACTCCGCCCAGGCCGACGCCGACCCGCAGCCGCAGCCGCAGGCGCAGCCCGAGGCGCCCCCGGCTCAGCCCGAGCCGGCCGCGCGGCCCCAGGCCGAGGCACAGCCCGAGGCCGCGCCCGCGACCCCGGGGGCGGCGCCCACCGCCGAGGCGGAAGCGCAGCCCGCGCCGGCCCCCGCCGCCCCCGAGCAGCCGCAGGCCCAGCCCGCCGCCCAGGCCCCGATGCCGCCGCACGCCGCCCAGCCCGGCGTCCCCGCGCAGCCGCCCGCGGCTCCCGGTGAGCAGCCGCACGCCCAGCCCGCCGGACAGCAGCAGCACGGCCAGCCGCTTCCGCCGCTGCCCCAGGGCTTCGTGCCCGCGCACCCCCAGCAGGGCGTACCTCAGCCGCAGGCCCAGGGCGCCCCGCAGGCTCCCGGCTACGGCTACCCGCAGCAGCCCGGCCAGCCGCAGCCCCAGCCCCAGCCCCAGCAGCCCCCGGCCCAGGGCGGGTTCGGCCCGGCCCAGCCGCAGCCGGGCCAGCCCGGTCAGCCCGTGGACCCGCGCCTGGCGCACCAGCCCGGTCAGCCGGGTCAGCCGGGTCAGCCGGGCCAGCCGGGCCAGCCGGGCCAGCCGGGCCAGCCGCAGCAGCCGTACGGCTACCCGCAGCAGCCCGGCCAGCCGCAGCCCCAGCAGCAGGCGCCACAGCCGGGACAGCCGCAGCAGGGTCAGCCGCAGCCGTACGGTTACCCGCAGCAGCCGGGTCAGCCCCAGCCGTACGGCTATCCGCAGCAGCCGGGTCAGCCGCAGCCCGGCTACGGCTACCCCCAGCAGCAGCCGGGCTACGGCTACCCTCAGCAATCCGGTCAGCCCGGTCAGCCGCAGCCCGCGGCCCAGCAGCCCGCCGCTCAGCAGCCCGCGGCCCAGCCGCAGCCTCAGCCGCAGGCCCCGCAGACCCCCGCCGCCTACGGCAGCCAGGGCGGCTGGTCGGCGCCGCCCGGTCCGCAGGCCGGTCCGGGTGCCCCGCAGCAGCAGCAAGCCGCGCCCGGGACGCCGCTCGGTTACAACGCCGCCGTGGAGCTGTCGTCCGACCGGCTGCTGCGCAACCAGCCGAAGGCGCGCAAGAACAACCAGGGTCCGTCCCGGTTCAAGCTCGGCGCCAAGAAGGAGCAGGCGGAGCGGGAGCGCAAGCTCGGTCTGATCCGGACGCCGGTGATGTCCTGCTACCGGATCGCGGTCATCAGCCTCAAGGGCGGTGTCGGCAAGACCACGACGACCATGTCGCTGGGCGCCACGCTGGCCACCGAGCGGCAGGACAAGATCCTGGCGATCGACGCCAACCCGGACGCCGGCACGCTCGGCCGACGGGTGCGGCGCGAGACGGGTGCGACGATCCGCGACCTGGTGCAGGCCATCCCGCAGCTCAACAGCTACATGGACATCCGCCGCTTCACCTCGCAGGCGCCCTCCGGTCTGGAGATCATCGCCAACGACGTGGACCCGGCCGTCTCCACCACGTTCAACGACCAGGACTACCGCAGCGCGCTGGACGTGCTGGGCCGGCAGTACCCGATCATCCTCACGGACTCGGGTACCGGTCTGCTCTACAGCGCCATGCGCGGTGTGCTGGACCTCGCCGACCAGCTGATCATCATCTCCACCCCCTCGGTGGACGGGGCGAGCAGCGCCTCGACGACGCTCGACTGGCTGTCGGCGAACGGCTTCGCGGATCTCGTGCAGCGGTCGGTCACCGTGATCTCCGGGGTCCGCGAGACGGGCAAGATGATCAAGGTGGACGACATCGTGGCGCACTTCGAGACCCGGTGCCGCGGTGTCGTCGTGATCCCGTTCGACGAGCACCTCGCCGCGGGTGCCGAGGTGGACCTCGACATGATGCGTCCCAGGACGCGCGAGGCGTACTTCGACCTCGCCGCCCTGATCGCGGAGGACATCGCACGGACGCAGCAGGGCTTCGGCAACCCGCACATGCAGTACCAGCACCCGCAGCAGCAGGGTTATCCGCAGCAGCAGCCCCAGCAGCCGTACGCCCAGCCCGGTGGCGCCCCGCAGCCCGGGCAGGGCTGGCAGCAGGCCCCGCAGCAGCCGGCGCCTGGGCAGGAGTGGCAGCAGCAGGCCCCGCCGCCGCAGGAACCGCAGCAGGGGCAGCAGCAGGGCGTCGTCCCGCCCGGCTGGACCCAGCAGTAGCGGGCGAGCGCGCGACGGCGGAGGGCCGGCACCGTACGGGTGCCGGCCCTCCGCCGTCGCGTGTGCGGGTCCGGGTCAGGCGGAGCCGTCGGCTGACGCGATCAGTTCCCGGCAGCGCTGCACGTCCCGGGCCATGGCCTCCAGGAGCGCGTCCAGCGAGTCGAACTTCTCCTGGCCGCGCACATAGGCGAGGAAGTCCACCGCCACGTGCAGCCCGTACAGGTCGAGTCCGACGCGGTCGATCGCGTACGCCTCCACCGTGCGCTCGGTGCCGTCGAACTGCGGGTTGGTGCCGACGGAGATCGCCGCCGGCATGACCTCGCCCTGGGCGTGCAGCCAGCCGGCGTAGACGCCGTCGGCGGGGATCGCGGTGTGCGGCAGGGTCTCCACGTTGGCGGTGGGGAAGCCGAGCTCGCGGCCGCGCTGGGCGCCCCGTACGACGACGCCCTCCACCCGGTGCGGGCGGCCCAGGATCTCGGCGGCCCCGGCGACGTCGCCCTCGGCGACCAGACGGCGGGTCAGGGTCGAGGAGAACGGCTCGCCGCCGCCCGCGTCACCGCTCACGTACAGGTCGACGACCTCGACCTCGTAGTCGTAGGTCTTGCCCTGCTCGGCGAGGAACTCGACGTTCCCGGCGGCGCGGTGACCGAAGCGGAAGTTGGGGCCCTCGACGACCGCCTTGGCGTGCAGCTTGTCGACGAGGACCTTGACGACGAACTCGGCCGGCGACAGCTTCGAGAACTCGGTCGTGAACGGCAGGATCAGCACCGCGTCCACGCCCAGTTCGGCCATCAGCTCGGCGCGCCGGTGGTGCGGGGCGAGCAGAGGGGGGTGGCTGCCGGGGCGGACGACCTCGCTGGGGTGCGGGTCGAAGGTGACGACGACGGCCGGGACGCCGAGCTCCCGGGCCCGGTCCACGGCGTGCCGGATGATCAGCTGGTGTCCGCGGTGGACACCGTCGTAGGAACCGATGGTGACGACGCTGCGCCCCCAGTCCTGGGGGATGTCCTCCAAGCCACGCCAGCGCTGCACTGTGCCTGCTCCTTGTCGCAAACTCGTCGAACCGGTGTCCGTCATTGCCCAAACGGTCTTACGCAGGTCTAAGGGTGCCATGCCGACGGTCCCCGGCCCGCATCGGCATAGGCGCTGTGACGGGGTGCACGTGCCAGCGCGGTGTTCAGACGGGGACCCGGACGCCTGCGAGGTTCTCGATCATGCGGCGGGTGCTGGGGCCGACGACGGCCGCCCAGTCCCGTGGGGTGCCGGCGAGCCAGCCGGCGACCCGCGCGGCGAAGCCGGGGACCTCCCGGGCGAGGTCGACCAGGCCCCGGTCGAAGCGGGCGGCGCCGTCCGGGGTGCGGACGAGCAGCAGCCCGGTGTGGTGGACGAGGTCGCGCAGGGCGTCGTCGGCGGCGCCGCCCGCTGTGCGTACGGCGGCGTGCAGCAGGGCGTCGAGGACGGCGGGCGCCTGTTCGTGGGTGAGCAGGAAGTCCAGGAGCTCCCGGCGCAGTCCGCGGGAGGCGGGGGTGCCGGGGGCGGCGAGCACGGTGGCGAGGGCGGCCCGCACCTGTTCCGGGCCGCCGTCGAGCAGGCCGGTGACGAGCGGGAAGAGGACGGCTCGGGCACCGGGCCCCTGGTCGAGGCACCGGTCGACATAGGCGGCGACGTCGGCGGCGGTCTCGGGGTGCCGCCGCACCGCGTCCCGGACGAGGCCGGCGGCCTTGCGGGCGAGGCCGGGTGCGGTGACGTCGGCGAGGGAGCGGAGCACGGCACCGGGGCCGGGCCGCTCCAGGCGGGCGCGGAAGGCTTCCAGGACCGGTTCGGGATGGGTGGCCAGGGCGGCGACGAGGGCGCTGGGCGGGAACTGCGGGTCGGCTGCCGCGAAGTGCGCGAGGGCCTGCGGGAGATGGCGGGCGCGGGTGCACGGATCGCGGACGAGGAGGGCGAGGGCGCCGCCGTGCAGGGCGCTGTCGGCGGGGCGGGCGAGCAGCGCGAGGGCGGCGTAGCGCAGCAGCGCGCGGTCGGCCTCGGTGCGGACGTGGGGTGCGGCGCGCAGCCCGTGGGCGAGGGCGGCGACGCGCCGGGCGGGCCGTTCGTCGTGGGCCCAGCGGTCCACGGCCCGGCACAGTGCGGACGGCTCCTCCTCGGCGAGCGCGCCGAGGAGTTCGTCGGCGCGGGGGTGGGCGCTGGCGACGAGGGTCTCGGTGAGGTCGTCGAGGGCGCGGTGGCGGTGGGTGTGCAGCAGGGCCTGGGCGGCGAGGGCGACGGTCGCGTGCGGGGTGGCGGGCAGCGGGCGGTCGTCGTCGAACCAGCGGGTGAGCCGGGGCTGTACGGCGGTGGGGTCGGCGGCGAGGAGGCGGGCGACGGCGTCCAGGTAACGGGGCGGCCGGGGTCCCTCGGCGTCGTCGAGGGGGCCGTCGGCGGGCACGAGGCGGCGCAGCAGGTCGAGGCGTTCGGTGTCCGGGAGGGGCAGCGCGGTCCAGAAGGCGGGGCCGAGGTCGGCGGGCGCGGGGTGCCCCTGCCGGCGCCAGGCCACGATCCGGTCGGCGGTCAGCCGCAGGACGTCCAGGTGGGGGGTGGCGTCGGGGACCCGCAGCAGGGTCTCGGTGAGCAGCCGGGCCGCCCACCAGTCGGTCCGGTCGGCGTCGAGCGCGTCGGACAGCTGCGCCAGCCGGTCGCCGAGCCGGCCGGTGCCGTGCAGACGCGGGAGGAGCAGGAGGGCCTGGACGACGGGGCCGATGCGGTGGTGCGGTACGGGCGGGGCGGGCCGGTCCGTGATGCCGGTGGGTCCGGGGCGCAGCAGCGCGCGCAGGGCTTCGTCGAGGTCGAGGTGGAGGCCCTGGAGCCAGTCGGCGAGTTCCTCGTGGGCGAAGCGGTAGCCGTCGCCGGCTGGGACGAGGAGTCCTTCGGTGAGGACGGCGCGGGCCCAGCCGGTGGTGCCGCCGAGCCCCAGGGGTGCGGGGCCCCAGGGGAACACCGCTTCGAAGGCGGGCCGGTCCAGTTCGCCCTGGCCGCTGCCGAGGCTGCGCCGGGCGGCCTCGTGGACCTGGCCGGCGACCCGGGCGGCGAGACGGCGCACGGCGGTGCCCCGCAGGCCGTTCTCGGCGGCGAGGCGGACGGCGACGCGCAGGCACATCAGGTCGAGGTGGGCGGAGAGGACGTCGTGGCGGTCGGCCCGGTGGGGTGCGGGCGCTCCGGGCAGGGCGGCCCTCACGTCGGCGAGGAGGCGGAGGGTCAGGGGGTGGCGGGCGTCGGCGTCGGCGAGGGCGTCGTCGGGGATGCCGTGGCGGGCGCGGGCCTGCCGGGCCTCCTCCGGAGTGAGGTCGCCGAGGGCGAGGCAGGGCGGCACCTGTCCCCGGGGCGGGTGGCCGGCGGGCGCGTGCAGCAGGTCCTCGGGGAATCCGGCGCCGGCGGTCTCCCAGTACTCGGTCCGGCAGGCCACCACCAGCCGGGCGCCGTGGTCGCGCAGCCACCGCGCGGTGGCCGCGGTCCAGTCGGCGAGGCGGTCCGCGGCGGCGGGCGGCATCTCCTCGGGGCCGTCGAGCAGGAGCAGCAGGGGGCGGCCCGCGGCGCGGGCGAGGCGGGCGAGGCGCTCCGGGGTGAGGTCGGCGGCCAGGTCGATGTCGGCGGAGGCGGCCACGATGCGCGCGGCGCGGTCGAGCGCCCGGCGCGCGGCGTCGGCGACGGAGGTGTCGCCGCTCGCCAGGTCGGCGCCGCGCAGCCACAGGGTGGGCGCGGGGTCGGGGCCGTGGGCGCGCCGGGCGGCGAGTCCCGCGAGTTCCGTCGTACGGCCGCTGCCGGGCCGTCCGACCAGGCCGAGCACTGCGGCCCCGCTCGCGAGGAAGGCGTCGAACCCGGCGGTGACAGCGGCCCGCTGGACGGGGGCGGCCTGCGGGCCGGACCCGGACGGCGGAGCGTCCTGGGCGACCTGGGTGGCCGTCAGCTCCAGCACGCCGGCGAGGTTCAGGTCGGCGCCGTGGGCGGGCACCGTCGCGGCGTTGTCGGCGAGGAGGGCGGCGAGCGGGCCGTCCGGGGCGGGCCGCAGCGGTGCGGCGAGCACGGCGTCGCTGTGGGCGGACCGGAGGGTGGTGGCGAGGACGCCGAGGACGGTGCCGGTCGCGGCGTCGAGCACGGGTCCCCCGGCGGCGCCTGGGCCGAGCCGCAGCGCGTCCCGGCCCGCGGTGCCGATGGCGAGTTCCAGGACGCCGTCGAGGGCGTGGGAGCGGTCGGTCGCCGTGTAGGTGGCGGGCGTCGTGTCGAGCACGCGGGCCTGCCGCCAGCCGGCGGCCGGGATGTGCACGTAGGTCCCGGTCCCGCAGTGGTCCCGCACGGTCACCGGGAGCGGGTCGACGCCCAGCCCTTCGGTACGGACGAGGGCGAGGCCCCGCTCGGGCAGCGGGGTGACCGCGGCGGCGGTCACGACGCAGCCGCGGCTGCCTCCCGCGGTGTGCACGACGAAGCGTGCCAGCCCGTCGACGACTTCGTGGGCGGTGACGACGGTGCCGTGGTGGTCGGCCACGAAGCCGAGGCCGCGGGGCCGTCCCGCCGGGTCGTGGACGCGGACCAGGGCGTCGTCCCGGAGGCGGGGGCCCGGCGCCTCGCCGTCGGGGCGCTCCGGGTCCGGCCGGCGGCGGGCGTGCCGGGGGCTGCCGTCGTCGTGGGTACGCGCGCGGCGTGCCCGGTGGGAAGCGGTGGCCGGGTCGGATCGCTCCGAGCCGTCGGCACCCGTCCCCCGCGTCCCGTCCGTGTCCGCCGCCCGCGGGCCCCGTCCCGCCATCGTCGAACCTCCCCGCCCCGCACCCGCACGCTCATCGCCCGCACCCTGTCGCGTCGACGGTAGGCCGCAAATGATCAGTGGGACAGGTCGCGTGCCGAACGCGCCCCCTTGCACACCCTCGGTTCACTCCGAGCGCCTGCCCGGACGGGTGAACAGGCGGGGGCCGGTGGATACACCCTAGGGGTGGGGGAACCGAGGGGGGACCGTGGAGCGGCGGGCAGAGGACGACCCCGTGTCCGCCGCTCCACGGGCAGGCACCGCGTGCTGCCGTGCGGGCGCTCAGCTGAACACGGCGAGGCTCTTGGCCTTGCCCTTGTGCTCCTCGACGAGCGCGAGGAAGCGGCCCTCGGCGTCGAAGACCGCGACGGCTCCGGCACCGGTGTACTCGTCGGGCATGTCGAGGCGGACGCCGTTCGTGAGCAGCCGGGCGCGCCGGGGGTCGATCTCCCAGCGGGGGAAGGCTGCCGTGGCGGCCTCGGCGATCGGCATGACCGTGAGCTCCTGCTGGAGCTGGTCCAGCGTCCGCGCGGCGTCCAGCTTGTACGGGCCGACGCGGGTGCGGCGCAGTGCGGTGAGGTGCCCGCCGACGCCCAGGTCGGCACCGAGGTCGCGGGCGAGGGCCCGGATGTAGGTGCCGGAGGAGCAGACGACCGAGACGACCAGGTCGAGGACGGGGGTCCCGTCGTCGGCGACGGCGTCGCGGAGGTCGTACACCGAGAAGGACGACACGGTGACCGGGCGGGCCGGGATCTCGAAGTCCTCGCCCTCGCGGGCCCGCTTGTAGGAGCGGACGCCGTCGATCTTGATGGCGCTGACCTTGGAGGGGACCTGCATGATGTCGCCGGTCAGCTTGGCGATCCCGGCGTCCACGGCGTCGCGGGTGACCTTCGAGGCGTCCGTGGACCCCGTGATCTCGCCCTCGGCGTCGTCGGTGAGCGTGGTCCGGCCCAGGCGGATCGTGCCCAGGTACTCCTTCTCGGTCAGGGCGAGATGACCGAGCAGCTTGGTCGCCTTCTCGACGCCGAGGACGAGCACGCCCGTGGCCATCGGGTCGAGGGTGCCGGCGTGCCCGACCCGGCGGGTGCGGGCGATGCCGCGCATCTTGGCGACCACGTCGTGCGACGTGAAGCCCGACGGCTTGTCGACGATGACAAGGCCGTCGGGCGTGGTGTTCTTCTGCGTCATTCCGCGGTGTCGCCGTCCGTCTCGTCCTCGGAGCCCGGCTTGCGGTACGGGTCCGCCTCACCGGCGTAGTTGGCGCCCGCCGACGCCTCGCGGACCTTCTCGTCGGACTGGCGCGCCTTGTCGAGGAGGTCCTCGATGGTCTTGGCGGTGTCCGGCAGGGCGTCGGCGACGAAGGTGAGGGTCGGGGTGAACTTCACCCCGGCGGCCCGGCCGACCTCGGACCGCAGGACGCCCTTGGCGCTCTCCAGACCGGCCGCCGCGGCCGCCCGCTCCTCGTCGTCGCCGTACACCGTGTAGAAGACGGTCGCCTCCCGCAGGTCCCCCGTGACGCGGGTGTCCGTGATGGTGACGTGCGAGCCGAGCCGCGGGTCCTTGATCCCGCGCTGCAGCTTCTGGGCCACCACCTCTCGGATGAGGTCCGCCAGCCTCTTGGCACGCGCGTTGTCGGCCACTGGTCCGTCTCCTTAAGTGCTTACGTCTTGCTTCAGTCTTCGTCGCTGTGGAGCCTGCGTCGAACCGAGAGCAGTTCCACCTCGGGGCGTCCGGCGACCAGCCGCTCGCAGCGGTCCAGTACGCCGGTGAGGTGTCCCATGTCCCCGGAGACCACCGCGAGGCCGATCTCCGCCCGGCGATGGAGTTCCTGGTGGTCCGTCTCGGCCACGCTCACCGCGTACTTGCGCTGGAGCTCGGCCACGATGGGACGGACGAGGGAGCGTTTCTCCTTGAGCGAGTGGACGTCGCCGAGGAGCAGGTCGAAGGACAGAGTCCCCACATACATGTGTGTCCGGATGTCCCGCCGGTTCGGGGTACGGGCGCCACGCTCGGCGCCGATACCGGAACCGTACACGCAACGGCCGGGGCCGATCGACGGAGTTTCCCTTCCGGGAACTCGCGCCGACCGGCCCCGATCGCGTGCTGGGATCAGACGCGCGGCTTCTCGCGCATCTCGTACGTCGCGATGACGTCGTCGACCTTGATGTCGTTGAAGTTGCCGAGGTTGATACCGCCCTCGAACCCTTCGCGGATCTCGGTGACGTCGTCCTTGAAGCGACGCAGACCCTCGATGTTGAGGTTCTCCGCGACGACCTTGCCGTCGCGGATGAGGCGCGCCTTGGTGTTGCGCCGCACCTCGCCGGAGCGGATGAGCACACCCGCGATGTTGCCCAGCTTGGACGACTTGAAGACCTCGCGGATCTCCGCCGTACCGAGCTCGACCTCCTCGTACTCCGGCTTGAGCATGCCCTTGAGGGCCGCCTCGATCTCCTCGATCGCCTGGTAGATGACCGAGTAGTACCGGACGTCCACGCCCTCGCGCTCCGCCATCTGCTGCGCACGGCCGGCTGCCCGGACGTTGAAGCCGATGACGATGGCGTCGGAGCCCATGGCCAGGTCGATGTCGGACTCCGTGACCGCACCGACGCCGCGGTGCAGGACGCGGATGTCGACCTCTTCGCCGACGTCCAGCTGGAGCAGGGACGACTCGAGGGCCTCGACGGAACCAGACGCGTCACCCTTGATGATCAGGTTCAGCTGCTGGACCTCGCCGGCCTTGAGCACCTTGTCCAGGTCCTCGAGCGAGACGCGGCGCGTGCGCTTGGCGAACGCGGCGTTGCGCTCACGGGCGGCGCGCTTCTCGGCGATCTGACGGGCCGTACGGTCCTCGTCGACCACCAGGAAGTTGTCGCCGGCACCCGGGACGTTGGTCAGACCCAGCACCTGGACCGGCGTGGACGGACCAGCCTCGGCGACGTTGTTGCCGTTGTCGTCGAGCATGGCGCGGACGCGACCGTAGGCGTCGCCCACGACCATCGTGTCGCCCACCCGCAGGGTGCCTCGCTGGACGAGGACCGTCGCCACGGCACCACGGCCGCGGTCGAGACGGGACTCGATCGAGATGCCCTGCGCGTCCTGGTTCGGGTTGGCCCGCAGGTCGAGCGAGGCGTCCGCGGTCAGGACGACCGCTTCCAGCAGGGAGTCGATGTGCAGACCCTGCTTGGCGGAGATGTCGACGAACATCGTGTCGCCGCCGTACTCCTCGGCCACCAGCCCGTACTCGGTGAGCTGACCGCGCACCTTGGTCGGGTCGGCGCCCTCGACGTCGATCTTGTTGACCGCGACGACGATCGGGACGTCGGCCGCCTTGGCGTGGTTGAGCGCCTCGACCGTCTGCGGCATGACGCCGTCGTTGGCCGCGACGACCAGGATCGCGATGTCGGTCGACTTCGCACCACGGGCACGCATGGCGGTGAACGCCTCGTGACCCGGGGTGTCGATGAAGGTGATCTTGCGCTCTTCGTCGTTGACCTCGGTCGCGACCTGGTAGGCACCGATGTGCTGGGTGATGCCGCCGGCCTCGCCCGCGATGACGTTCGTCTTGCGGATGGCGTCGAGCAGTCGGGTCTTGCCGTGGTCGACGTGACCCATGACGGTGACGACCGGCGGGCGGACCACCAGGTCCTCCTCGTCGCCCTCGTCCTCGCCGAACTCGATGTCGAAGGACTCGAGAAGCTCGCGGTCCTCCTCCTCGGGGCTGACGATCTGAACCGTGTAGTTCATCTCGCTGGCCAGGAGCTCCAGCGTCTCGTCGGAGACGGACTGGGTCGCGGTGACCATCTCGCCGAGGTTCATCATGACCGCGACGAGCGACGCCGGGTTGGCGTTGATCTTCTCCGCGAAGTCGGTGAGCGACGCACCGCGCGACAGGCGAATGGCTTCGCCGTTGCCGCGAGGCAGCATCACACCGCCGACCGACGGGGCCTGCATGGCCTCGTACTCCTGGCGCCTCTGCCGCTTCGACTTGCGGCCACGACGCGCGGGACCACCGGGACGGCCGAAGGCACCCTGCGTGCCACCGCGGCCACCGGGACCACCGGGACGGCCACCGAAGCCGGGACGGCCGCCGCCACCACCGGGACCACCGGGACGACCGGCGAAGCCGCCGCCACCGCCACCGGGACCACCGGGACGACCGGCGAAACCGCCGCCACCGCCACCCGGACGGCCGGCGAAACCGCCGCCACCCGGACGACCGCCGCCGCCACCACCGGGACGACCGCCGCCACCGGGACCACGGCCACCGGGGCCGCCGCCGGGACGCGGGCCGGCCGCGGGACGCTGCGGCATCATGCCCGGGTTGGGACGCGGACCACCGGGACGGGGGGCGCCGCCCTGCGGACGGGGCATGCCGCCCGGCGTGGGACGCGGACCGCCCGGAGCCTGCGGACGGGGACCGCCCGCCGCGCCCTGGGGACGGGGACCGCCCTGACCCTGGCCCTGCGGACGCGGGGCACCGCCGGGGGCACCGGGGCCACCCGGACGCGGGGCACCGCCGGGACGGGGCGCCTGGGGGCGCGCCATGCCGGTGGAGCCGCCGGAGGTGAAGGGGTTGTTGCCCGGACGGGGACCGGCCGGACGGGCGCCGGGACGCGGCGCCTGGCCACCCTGACGCGGGGCGCCGGGACGCTCACCGCGGCCCTGGCCGCCCTGCTGGCCGGCGGGACGCGGAGCACCCGGACGCGGCGCCTGGCCACCCGGACGCGGGGCGCCCGGACGCGTGCCGGAGCCCTGGCCCTGCGAGGCCGCCGGAGCGGCGGGCGCCGACGGGGGCGCCGTGAACTCGGGCGTGGTCGGAGCCGGGGACGCCGGGGCGGGCCGCGGCGCGGGCTTCGGGCCCGGAGTGGGACGGGAGCCGGAAGAGGCCGGCGCGGCGGGTGCCGCGGGCTTCTCGGCCGCCGGCTTGGGAGCCGGGGGGCGCGGCGGAGCCGGACGGGCTCCCTGCGCCGGAGAGGGGGCTGCCGGCTTCGCCGGGGCAGCCTTGCGTGCGGGGGCGGACTTGCCGCCGCCGTTGCCCTGCTGGAGGGCGTCCGTCAGTTTGCGGACAACGGGCGCTTCGATGGTCGAAGACGCCGAACGGACGAATTCACCGAGTTCCTGGAGCTTGGCCATGACGACCTTGCTCTCCACACCGAACTCCTTGGCGAGTTCGTATACCCGGACCTTAGCCACTTCGCTCCTTTTAGGTCCGGGTTGCGGCCGGACCGTCGCTACTTCATGGGCGTACTCATCGCGTACTCATCGAGTGCTCATCGCAATCTCGACCTACTTCCGACTCGCGAGGTACCAGGGCCGCACGGGGTTCCGCGCGACGCTTCTTACGGTGTCGCCTGCTCGACGTATCGGCGCAACGCCTTTGTGTCGAGCGCTCCCGGGGCGCGCAACGCCCTCGTGAACGCCCGGCGACGTACCGCCTGGTCGAGACAGACCAGGGCGGGGTGCACATACGCACCCCGGCCGGGCAGCGTACCGCGAGGATCGGGGACGCACTCGTCCTCGATCGCCACGATCCGCAGCAGATCAGCCTTGGCCGCTCGCTCCCGGCACCCCACACAGGTGCGCTCAGGGCATGCGCGGACGCGTGTCCGGCCAGACAAAGTTAAGTCTACCTCCCCGTACGGACCTCACCCCTTCGGGGCAGGATTCGAACAGTTGCCGGGCGATAACCTGACGTGATCTGAGCGACCTGAGGCCTGGATCTATTCCCCGGCCTGCTCGGTGTCCGGCCGGATGTCGATGCGCCAGCCGGTGAGCCGGGCCGCGAGCCGGGCGTTCTGCCCTTCCTTGCCGATCGCCAGCGACAGCTGGTAGTCCGGCACGGTCACCCGGGCGGACCGGGTCGCCATGTCCACGACCTCCACCTTGGAGACGCGGGCCGGGGAGAGCGCGTTCGCCACCATCTCGGCCGGGTCGTCCGACCAGTCGACGATGTCGATCTTCTCACCGTTGAGTTCGCCCATGACACTGCGCACCCGGCCGCCCATGGGGCCGATGCAGGCGCCCTTGGCGTTCAGGCCGCTGCGGGTGGAGCGCACGGCGATCTTGGTGCGGTGACCGGCCTCACGCGCGATGGCGGCGATCTCGACGGATCCGTCGGCGATCTCCGGCACCTCCAGCGCGAAGAGCTTCTTCACCAGGTTCGGGTGGGTGCGCGACAGGGTCACGGAGGGTCCGCGCACACCCTTGGCGACGCGTACCACGTACGACCGCAGCCGCATGCCGTGCTGGTAGGTCTCGCCGGGGACCTGCTCCTGCACCGGCAGGATGGCCTCCAGCTTGCCGATGTCCACGAGCACGTTCTTCGGGTCGCGGCCCTGCTGGACCACACCGGTGACGATGTCGCCCTCGCGGCCGGCGTACTCGCCGAGCGTCGCGTCGTCCTCGGCGTCGCGCAGCCGCTGCAGGATGACCTGCTTGGCGGTGGTGGCGGCGATACGGCCGAACCCGGACGGGGTGTCGTCGAACTCGCGGGCCTCCTGGCCCTCCTCGAGGTCCTCGGGGTCCTCCTTCGCCCACACGGTCACATGCCCGGTCTCCCGGTTGAGCTCCACGCGCGCGTGTCGGCGGCTTCCCTCGGTGCGGTGGTAGGCGATGAGGAGGGCCGACTCGATGGCCTCGACCAGCAGGTCGAAGGAGATCTCCTTCTCCCGAACCAAGCCCCGCAGGGCACTCATGTCGATGTCCACGGCTACGCCTCCTCTTCCTTCTTGTCCTTGCGGTTGAACTCGACCTGCACGCGCGCCTTCTCGATCTCCGGGAACGCGAGTCTGCGGCTGGTGGCCTTGCGACCCTTGACCCCGGGCACTTCGACGTCGAGACCGTCGTCGTCGACCTCGAGGATGCGGGCCACCAGTTCGCCGCCCTCGGCGAGCTGGAACTTCACCAGGCGGTCGACGGCACGCACGTAGTGGCGGTGCTCCTTGAGGAGGCGTTCCGCGCCCGGGGTGCCGACCTCGAGGGTGTACTCGCCCTCGCCCATCGCGTCCGTCTCGTCCAGCTTCGCCGAGAGCACGCGGCTCACATCGGCGATCCGGTCCAGATCGGCCCCGGTGTCGGAGTCGACGACGACGCGCAGCACACGCTTGCGTCCGACCGAGTCCACTTCGATCTCTTCGAGGTCCAGTCCCTGGGAGCTGACGAGGGGTTCCAGGAGTGCTCGCAGCCTCTCGCTCTGGGTGGTGCTCATCCGGGTGACTCCTCGGCCGCGTGTGCTGTTGTGGGATGGGGCGCGTGTCAGGTCAAAGGGTATCCGGTCGCAGGGTGTGTTGCCGTCCACCTGCGGGTGACCGGTGCCGATGAGTGGCACCGCCGCGCCGCGCGGGTACGGTGATCACGGGCCCGCGGCCCGCTGACCGGGCGGCCGCCGTCGCAAGTGCTTTCGTACGTACTCCCCGAGGAAGTCGCCGTGCCGTACCCCCCGCCCCCGCGCGTCCTCCCGGGACCGCGCAGAAGAACCCTGCTCGCCTCGGCCGCGGGAGCCGCGCTGCTCGCGGGCTGCTCCTCGGCGTCCGGTGACCCGGACGGCGGTACGGGCGGCAGTCCGTCGCTCGCCGAGCGGGCCCGCGCGCGTGCGGCCCGGGACAGCGAGGGCCTGGTCGGGCGGTACGACGCCGTCCTCGCCGCCCATCCGGCGCTGGAGCGGCTGGTGGCCCCCTTGCGGGCGGAGGCCGTACGGCATGTGGAGGCGTTCGGCGGGGGCGCGTCCGGGTCGTCGGCGTCGCCCTCGGCGTCCACCTCCCCGTCGTCCTCCGCCTCGGCCTCCGCCTCGGCCTCCGCCTCGATCCCGGCGGTGCCCGCGGACGAGCGGGACGCGCTGGCCGAACTCGCCGCCGCCGAACGGACGCTCGCGGACCAGCGGGCCAAGACCCTTCTCGAGATGCCCGGTGAACTGGCACGGCTGCTCGCCTCGGTGGCGGCGGCCGGGGCCGCGCACGCGTTCCTGCTGACGGAGGGTGCCAGGTGAGCGAGGCGGACAAGGCGAGGGTGAGGGCGCTTCAGGCGGCGCTGGCCGCCGAGCACGCGGCCGTCTACGGGTACGGCGTGGTCGGCGGGCGGATCGGCGAGGAGCGGCGCTCCGACGCGCGCGCCGCGTACGAGGCCCACCGGGCGCGGCGGGACGCGCTGGCGCGCGCGGTGCGCGACCTGGGCGCCGACCCGGTCGCCGCGAGCGCCGGGTACGCGCTGCCGTTCCCGGTGACGGACGGGGCCACGGCGGTGCTGTTCGCCGCCGAGCTGGAGAGCCGGGTGGCCGGCGTGTACGGGGACCTGGTGCGGGCGGCCGGGGGCGAACTGCGCGGCACGGCCGCCGAGGCGTTGCGGGAGGCGGCGGTCCGGGCGGTGCGCTGGCGGGGCGAGAGCGTAGCCTTCCCTGGGCTCGCCGAGCGGGCGGACACGTCGTCCGCGCCGGCGGCGCCCACCGCGTGACGCGGGCCGCAGGACACCGACGGGCAGGACGGAAGGGACGACTCGCGCATGGCTTTCGAACCGCCGCAGCGTCTGGTCAGGGCGCTCGGTGAGACGGCGCCGGACGGCGACGCCTGGCTGGAGGAGCTGCCGCGGGCGACCTGGCGCGCCGTCGAGCTGCGCGAGTTGACCGTGGAGCGGGTGCAGCTGCCCGGCGGCCGCAGCAGCCTGGTGGTGCTGGTCCGGCGAGCCGACGGCACCCCGGCGGTGCTGAAGCTGGCCCCGCCCCGTGCCCGTCCGGAGAGCGAGCGGGCCGCGCTCGCGCACTGGGGCGGCACCGGTGCCGTCCAGCTCATCGAGCCGTTCGTGACCGAGGGTGTGCTGCTGCTGGAGCGGCTGCGCCCGGACCGGTCGGTGCGGTCGCTGCCGGAGGCGAAGGCGCTGCTGGAGGCGGCGGGGACGCTGCGCCGGCTGTGGGTGGCGCCCCCGGACGGGCACCCCTTCGAGACGGTCGAGGAGCGCACGGGACGGCAGTCGGAGGCGATGCGGGCGACCGCGTCGGAGCGGACGGATGTGGCGGTGCTGGTCGACGCCGCGCTCGCGGCCCGGGACGAGCTGCTGGCGGCGCCCGCGGAGCGGCAGTTGCTGCACGGCACGTTCCGGCAGAGCAAGGTGCTCGCCGGGGAGCGGATGCCGTGGCTGGCGGTGGGGCCGGACCCGGTGGTCGGTGAGTGCGCGTTCGATCTGGCGCGGCTGGTGCGGGACCGGGTGGAGGATCTGGTCGCCTCCCCGTCCGGGGCCTCGACGACGCGCCGCAGGGTCAAGCGCCTCGCGGAGTCCCTGGAGGTCGACCAGGAACGGCTGCGCGGGTGGACGCTGTTCCGTGCCGTGGAGTCGGGTGTACGGGCGCTGCGGGTCGGGCGGCCGCAAGATGCCGAGCTGCTGCTGGAGTTCGCGAGCTGGCTGTAGGCCGCGAGCCGCGCCCCCCTGCGGGGAGCTCTCGCAGGGGGGCGCGGTGGGTCCGGCCGACGTGCCTCCCGAGCCTGCCGGCCGGAGTCCGGCGGGGTGCTCAGCGGTCATCGCGGGTCGTCGCGAACAGCATCCCCTCCATGGCCAGCAGCCGGGTGTGCCGCCGCAGATGGGCCGCCTGGTCCCCGATGGCGCGGCCGTACGGTCCCACGGTGTGCGGGGCGTACGGGATGTGCGCGAACTGCGGCAGGTCGGCCGGGTGCAGGGGCCAGGAGAGCTGCCGGCCGCCCGCCTCGATGCCGAGCTGGTGGATGCCGTCGGCGCCCCGGGTGAGGACGGCGCTCGCCGGGTGCAGTGCGGCCAGCCAGGCCAGCAGTTGGGCGCGTTCGAGCCGTACGCGGGTCAGGTCCCGCTCGTAGGAGTCGGCGTAGCGCTGCCAGCGGTCGCGCTCCTGCCGGCACTGCTCCAGTTCCCGCTCGCACTTCCGCCGGGGCGGGCCGGCCGCCCGGAGCCCCCGCCGCAGTGCGGTGGCCGCGCGGCGCAGGCGCCCCGGAGGCCGGGGTTCGCCGGCCGCGGGTTCGTCGGACGGCGGGGACGTGGGGGACGTGGGCATGAGGTACTCCGTGTCGGTGGACGAACGGCTTCGGACCGGACCGCGGGACACTCCGGCGCGGCACGGGGACGGGACGGGGGCGGCCGGCGAACGGCCGCGGTACGGGGCGGGGTCATGCGGGCGGGCGCGGGACGCGGGCGCGGGTGGAGCCGGTACGGCGGTAGCGCCCGGCCTCGTAGGTGTTGGCGGCCCGGCACGCCGCGTCGACGGGTTCGCCCCGTCGCAGATGCCGCTGGTAGGCGGCGCGCGTGCCACAGGGCGCGGGGCGTATGCGCGACGGCGTGTCGCCGCCCCGCTCGGCCGTCCGCCGGTCGGGCGCGGGCGGGTCAGCCTCGTCGGCGCCGGAGCGCGGCCCGGACGGAGGCGGGCCGGGGTCGGGCGGGTTCCTCTCCTCCGGCGCGGGCGGGCCGGGCGGCGCCGGCGCGGGCGGAGTGAGTGGAGTGGCTGGAGTGGGTGGAGTGGGTGGCGCCGGCACGGGTGGCGCGGCCGGCGGCCCGCTCTCGGCACGGCGCACCAGAGCGGGTCGTACGGGTCCGGGCGGGGAGTCCGGTGCGACCGGCCGCCTGCTCGGCGGCGCGGGCAGGGCCCCCGGGGAGTGCCCCGTCTGTTCCAGCGCGTGCCGCTGGGGGCCGGTCAGACCCGCGACGACGCCCTGCCGACGGCATCGGGGCAGTCCCCGCTCCCGTCGCAGCACGGCGTCCCGGCACGGTTCGAGCACGGGGCAGAGCGCGCAGATCGCGACCGCGAGGGGCCACGTGCGACGGGTGAACCACAGCTCGGCGTCCCACTCCCGGCAGGCCGCGCGCAGTTCCCAGAGGCGTGATCCGCCGTCAGGTACCGCCGGGGTCATCCGGCCGGCTCGGGCGGGGACGTGCGGACCCCGGCGCGGCGGGCGTCGCACACCGGGGACAGGGGGCCCAGATGGGCCGCCACATTGGCCAGGGAGCACCGTTCGGGGCGCCCGTCCAGGGACAGCAGCGGCATCCCGTCGGGCCGCCGGCAGCCCTGGAAGTACCACACGTCGCCGTGGGCGTCGCGCAGCGGTGACGCGAGATCGTATGTGGCGTCGCCGACGCGGAAGGGCCGGCGCCCCCGCCGTCCGGTCGCGGCGCCGTGGGCCACCACGGTGACGCGGACGCCGTCGCGCTCGCCCTCGCCGACCAGGGTGTGGGGGCGGCTCCCCTCCCCCACGACGGTGATGTGGAAGTAGGCGCGCCAGCGGCTCCAGCACTCGGCGCCGTCCACGCGCAGCACGACCCGTACCCGGTCGCCGTCCACGCGCACGTCGGAGGGGCCCGCGTGCCCGGCGAGGTGGCGCTCGACCGCGCGGGCGACGGAGCGTGCGCGGGCGCAGGAGGCGTCCCAGGCGAGGGCCTTGCGCTCCAGGTCGGTGAGCGGGCGCGGCCGGCGGGACCAGCCTCCGTCCGCGGTGCGGTGCAGCACGGTGCCCAGGGAGCGGCCGGGGGCGGCCGGCAGGCCGGCGGGGTCGACGGCGGCGGGTTCGGGGTCCACGGACCGCAGGACCGCACGGATCGCCCCGCCGGCCTGGGGGAGGTCGCCGTTCACGCGGACACCGCCTCGGTCGTCCAGCGCAGTTTCCGCAGCGCCCGGTAGGTGAGCGTCTTGACCGCGCCGACGCTGCGTCCCATGGCCACCGCGGTCTCCTGTGCGCTCAGTTCGTCCAGGAAGCGCAGCTCCAGGCAGTGCCGTTGGTGCGGGTTGAGCCGGTGCAGGGCGGTGTGGACGGTCTCCTGGGCCTCGACGGCGTCCAGTTCGCGCAGGACGAGCGCCTCGGTGCCTCGCTGTGCGTCCCGGGGATCGTCGAACTCGGCGACGGGGGTCTCCCATCGCGTGCGTCCGCGCCCGAGTTCGTCGAGCCAGAGGTTCTTGGCGATCGTGGTGAGCCATCCGGCGAAGGCGGTGCCCTGCCAGTGGAAGGTGCCGATGCGGCGCAGGGCGCGGACGAACACCTCCTGGGTGAGGTCCTCGGCCAGATGTCGGTTGCGGGTGCGAACCAGGAGGAACGCGTAGACGACGCGGTAGTGCTCGAAATACAGGGCGGCGAACGCCTCCCGGTCGCCTGCGCGGGCCCGGGCGACCAGTTCGGGCTCCGGGCCGGCCGGGGCGGTGGTGACGTTGTCCGGCTGGGACACGACGGCTTCTCCTCTGCAATACGCATGTAGATGTAGATTCTTTGGACGGACGCGCGCAGGCCACGGCGGAAACCCGCGATCCCCTCCCAGGGCGTCTACAGTCTTCATGTAGATGCATATCGTGTCAAGAAGCCTACGGAGCGTGAGACTTGAGGGCGCGGACGGGGCGCACAGGAGCACCGGCACCCCCGGAACGCTCCGGCGTGCTCCCGAAGTACCTTCGCTGATCTGCGATCTACTTGCGCTTGTAGATATTGATGGCCGATCCTCTGAGCGTGACGAACCAGAGGAGTCAGCACCCGGCAGATCCCGAAGCCGCCCGGCACGCCCAGCACCGGGACGAGGATCTGGCGGCCCTGCTCGAACGCCTGCTGGCCCAGGTGCCGGACCGGACCCAGAAGGACCTGGCGGCGGAGTCCGGCATCTCGTACCCGACGCTCAACGCCTGGATGAACCGCACGCGCGGCACCTCGCGCATCGACCCGGAGAAACTGCGGGCCATGGTCGACGTGTTCCGGCGCTGGGGCGTGCGCACGACACCGCGGGAGTTCTTCGAAGCGGTGGGCCGGCCGGTGCCGGGTCCCAGCGGCGACGAGCGCGAGGCCCGGCTCCTCAAGCTGTACCGGCAATTGCCGGAGTCACGCCAGCGCGCGCTGCTCAAGGACGCCGAGGCGATGCTCCAGGTCAGCCGTATCGTGTGAGGTCAGTGCCGTGCGAGCGGCGCGCGGAGCGGGTCGCCGGTCTCCCCCGGCCATAACGGACGCCGGGCGCGCTCCGGAAGAATATGACGAAAGTCCTCACGAACCCCACACACATCGGTACCATCAGTCAGCCGCTGACCTCCCGGAGCGGAACGCTCGTGCCGTAGGCATGCCTGGGGAGGCAGTTGTGTGCGTTCGCATTGCCGTGACGGACGGTCTGGCGGGCATCGCGGTCTGGGACCCCGACGAGGTCAGCATCATGGTGGCCCGCAGCGCGCCGGCGGGTGACGTGCTCAGAGAAGTGGCGGACATCCTCATGATCGACCTGGGGGCTCCCGCCTCCCGGGGCGGCCCGCTGTGCTGCTTCTGCGGCATGGGCGTGGAGCTCCCCCACGAACTGGTGTCCTGTGTCCACGCGGCCGAGGCCGGCTGAGCCGCGCCGGACCGAGGACGGCCGCCGGCCGCCCCTCTCTCCGAGGGACGGCCGGGCGTCGAAGGGGTGCGCCGGTCAGGCGGTCAGGCGGGCGATCGCCTCGTCCACCGTCAGCTCCTCGCGCTCACCGGTCCTGCGGTCCTTCAGCTCGACGACGCCCTCGGCCGCGCGGCGCCCGGCCACCAGGATCTGCGGGACGCCGATCAGCTCCGAGTCCGTGAACTTCACGCCCGGCGAGACGCCGGCGCGGTCGTCGCACAGCACCCGCAGCCCGGCCGCGGACAGCTTCTCGGACACGTCGAGGGCCAGTTCGGTCTGCAGGGCCTTGCCGGCGGCGACCACGTGCACGTCGGCCGGGGCGACCTCGGCGGGCCAGCACAGGCCCTTGTCGTCGGCGGTCTGCTCGGCGAGCGCGGCGACCGCACGGGAGACGCCGATGCCGTAGGAGCCCATCGTGACGCGGACCGGCTTGCCGTTCTGGCCGAGGACGTCGAGCTTGAGGGCGTCCGCGTACTTGCGGCCGAGCTGGAAGATGTGCCCGATCTCGATGGCGCGGTCGAGCTTCAGGCCGGTGCCGCACTTGGGGCAGGGGTCGCCCTCCTGCACGACCACGACGTCGACGTAGGTGTCGACCTGGAAGTCACGGCCCGCGACGACGTTCTTCGCGTGCGTGCCCTCCTTGTTGGCGCCGGTGATCCAGGAGGTGCCGGGGGCCACACGCGGGTCGGCGAGGTATGTCACCTTCTCGCCCAGGCCCTGCGGGCCGACGTAGCCGCGCACCAGGTCGGGGCGCTCGGCGAAGTCCGCCTCGGTGACCATCTCGACGACGGCCGGGGCGAAGTGGGCCTCGACCTTGTCCATGTCGACCTCGCGGTCGCCGGGCACACCGACGGCGACGATCTCGCCGTCGACCTTGACCAGCAGGTTCTTCAGGGTGGCCGAGGCCGGGACGCCGAGGTGGGCGGCGAGGGTCTCGATCGTGGGGGTGTCCGGGGTGGGGATCTCCTCGAGCGCGGGCGCGTCCGCGGCCTCGACCGGCTTCAGCTCGTAGGTGATCGCCTCGGTGTTCGCCGCGAAGTCGCAGTTCGGGCAGTCCGCGAAGGTGTCCTCGCCGGCCTCGGCGGGGGCCAGGAACTCCTCCGACTTCGAGCCGCCCATCGCGCCCGCGGTCGCCGCGCAGATGCGGTAGTCCAGGCCCAGGCGCTCGAAGACGCGCTGGTATGCCTGGCGGTGCAGGGCGTAGGACTTCGCGAGGCCCTCGTCGTCGGTGTCGAAGGAGTAGGAGTCCTTCATCAGGAACTCGCGGCCGCGCAGGATGCCGGCCCGGGGACGGGCCTCGTCGCGGTACTTGTGCTGGATCTGGTAGAGGATGACCGGCAGGTCCTTGTAGGAGGACGCCTGGTCCTTCACCAGCAGGGTGAAGATCTCCTCGTGGGTCGGGCCGAGCAGGTAGTCGCCGCCCTTGCGGTCCTTGAGGCGGAACAGCTCCTGGCCGTACTCGTCCCAGCGGCCCGTCGCGTCGTAGGGCTCACGCGGCAGCAGGGCGGGCAGCAGCACCTCCTGGGCGCCGATGGCGTCCATCTCCTCGCGGACGATGCGCTCCACATTGGCCAGGACCCGCCTGCCGAGGGGCAGCCAGGACCAGATGCCGGCCGCCGTGCGACGGACGTAGCCGGCGCGGACCAGCAGCTTGTGGCTGAGGACCTCGGCGTCCGCCGGGTCGTCGCGCAGCGTCTTCGCCATCAACTGGGACATGCGCTGGACCGGTGCTTTCGCCATGGTTCTCGTACTCCTGCCGGATGTGGTTGATGGCAGGAGGTTAGCCGGGCGGGACGGGACGGTGGAAATCGGTTAACGGCGCAGCGGCAGCGGGGCGCCCATCACGGCGTACGGCTTCGGGGCGCTGGGGAAGAGGACCTGGCGGGCGAGGTCCTGGTAGCCGAGGGAGCGGTAGAGGCCGCGGGCCGGGCTGTCCGTGTCGATCGCGGAGAGGATCGAGCGCGGCTCGGTGGCGCTGTCCGTGATGGTGGTGATCAGGGCGCGGCCCACGCCGCGGTTCTGGTAGGCGGGGTGCACGTGCAGCTCGGTGATGACGAAGGAGTCGTCGAGCCAGTCGTCGAGCCTCTGGGCGCGCAGATACGGCTCCACCACGGTGGACCACCAGTGGCTGCGGCTGTTGGGCATGCCGTAGACGAAGCCGGCGAGGCGGTCGCCGGAGGTGGCGCCGAGGGCGCGGGCGCCGGGGTAGGTCATGTGCCGCAGGACGATCTGGCGGCGTACGGCGACTTCGTCGGGTCCGAGTCCGAACGCCACCGCCTGGACCGCGAGGGCCTCGTCGACCCGGGCCGGCAGGTCGAGCGGGCCGATCACGATGTCGTCGGGGTGGCGGCGGTGTGCCTGACCGGGAAGGCGCATGGTGGGGAGCCTACAAGCAATGGGCGGGCCGGGGTCCTGGCACGGCCCGGGGGCCGCCCCTTCCGCGCCCGGGGGCGCGTCGGTCAGAACAGGACGCTCATGAAGGCGCCGACCTCCTGGAAGCCCACCCTGTGGTAGGTCCTTCTGGCCGCGGTGTTGAAGTCGTTGACGTACAGGCTGGCGACCGGGGCCACGTCCGCGAGGGCGTAGCGCAGGACCGCCGCCATGCCCGGCGCCGCGAGCCCCTGGCCGCGGTACTCGGGGGCCACCCAGACGCCCTGGATCTGGCAGGCGTGGTCGGTCGCGGCGCCGATCTCGGCCTTGAAGACGACCTTGCCGTCCTGGTCGAGGCGGGCGAAGGAGCGGCCGGACCCGACGAGTTCGGCGACCCTGGCCTGGTAGAGGAGGCCGCCGTCGCCGGCGAGCGGCGAGACGCCGACCTCCTCGGTGAACATGGCCACGCACGCCGGGAGGATCGTCTCCATCTCGTCCTTGCGGATGCGGCGGACGTACGGGTCCGGGGCGATGTCGGCCGGCATCTGGTCGGTGACCATGAGCGGCTGGTGGGCGCGGACCTCGCGGGCCGGGCCCCAGGTGGGCTCCAGCAGCCGCCACAGCTGCGCGGTGGGCTCGGCGGGCCCGACGATGGAGGAGCAGCGGCGGCCCGCCCGGCGGGCCCGGTCCGCGAAGGCGCGGACGGCACGCGGGGTGGCGCAGATGGGGACGAGGTTGGCGCCCGCGTAGCACAGGGACGTCAGCATGCCGTCGTCGTACCAGCCCCACATCTCTCCGCCGAGGCGCCAGGGGTCGAGGCCCGCCACCTGGACGCGGGACGTCACGAAGGCGTTGGTGACCGGCTCGCGGTCGAGGACGGCGAGCGCGGCGTCCAGGTCACTCGGTTCGAGCACCCGTGAGGTGGTCTGGGTCAACACGTGCGGGGCCTCACGCTGGGGTTCTGCTGGTCCCCGCACTGTACCCGCGGAAGCTGTGCCGTGCCGCCCCTCGGTCGTGACCGGTGGTCCCGGCCCGGCCGGGGGGCGGTGCCGGCGCGGGCGATCAGCCCGCGACCGCGACGGAGGGCTCGCCGCTCGCCACGCCGTCGGCCTCCATCTGCTCGGCCAGCTTCATGGCCTCCTCGATGAGGGTCTCGACGATCTTGGACTCGGGGACGGTCTTGATGACCTCGCCCTTGACGAAGATCTGGCCCTTGCCGTTGCCGGAGGCGACGCCGAGGTCGGCCTCGCGGGCCTCGCCGGGGCCGTTGACGACACACCCCATGACGGCGACGCGGAGGGGCACCTCCATGCCGTCCAGACCCGCGGTGACCTCCTCGGCCAGCTTGTAGACGTCGACCTGGGCGCGGCCGCAGGACGGGCAGGAGACGATCTCCAGGCCGCGCTGCTTGAGGTTCAGGGACTCCAGGATCTGGATGCCGACCTTGACCTCCTCGGCCGGCGGGGCCGACAGGGAGACGCGGATGGTGTCGCCGATGCCCTGGGAGAGGAGCGCGCCGAAGGCGACGGCCGACTTGATGGTGCCCTGGAACGCCGGGCCGGCCTCGGTCACGCCGAGGTGCAGCGGGTAGTCGCACTGGGCGGCGAGCTGCTTGTACGCCTCGATCATGATCACCGGGTCGTTGTGCTTCACCGAGATCTTGATGTCCCGGAAGTCGTGCTCCTCGAACAGGGACGCCTCCCACAGCGCCGACTCCACCAGCGCCTCGGGCGTCGCCTTGCCGTACTTCTGCAGCAGCCGCCGGTCCAGCGACCCGGCGTTGACCCCGATCCGGATCGGCGTGCCATGGTCCCTCGCGGCCCGCGCGATCTCCTTGACCTTGTCGTCGAACTGCTTGATGTTGCCCGGGTTCACCCGCACCGCCGCACAGCCGGCCTCGATCGCCGCGAACACGTACTTCGGCTGGAAGTGGATGTCCGCGATCACCGGGATCTGCGACTTGCGGGCGATCGTCGACAGCGCGTCCGCGTCGTCCTGCGTCGGGCACGCCACCCGCACGATCTGGCAGCCCGAGGCCGTCAGCTCCGCGATCTGCTGCAGCGTCGCACCGATGTCGGACGTGCGCGTCGTCGTCATCGACTGCACCGACACCGGGGCGTCCCCGCCGACCGCGACGGACCCGACCTGGATCTGCCGGCTCTTGCGGCGCTCGGCGAGCTTGGTCGGAACGGACGGCATGCCGAGAGAAATCGCAGTCATCTGCTGTGCAACCCCAAGTCGTGGATCAAGGTCCGGTCCCGTCAGCAGCGGGCCCCAGGGTCCGAGATTACGGCACGGACGCTCGGCCCCTCACCTCACGCCCCGTAAACCCACTCGATGGAATACGGCCCGGGACGCGGGGTCCCGGGCCGCCTGGAACGCCGTAGGGCTAGGAGATCCTGACCGGGTTGACGACGTCCGCGACGAGCACCAGCAGGGTGAAGCAGACGAAGACCCCGGCGACCACGTACGCCACCGGCATGAGCTTGGCCACGTCGAAGGGGCCGGGGTCCGGCCGGCGCAGCACCCGCGCCAGGTTCCGGCGCAGCGACTCCCACAGCGCGCCCGCGATGTGACCGCCGTCGAGCGGCAGCAGCGGGAGCATGTTGAACAGGAACAGGGAGAGGTTGAACCCGGCCAGCAGGAAGACGAACGTGGCCAGCTGCTGGGACGCCGGGATGTCGAGCGTGGCGATCTCCCCGCTGACCCTGGCGGCGCCGACGATGCCCATCGGGGAGTCCGGCTCACGGGGGCCGTCGCCGAACGCCGCGTCCCACAGGGCGGGGACCTTGGAGGGCAGGGCCACCAGGGAGTCGACGGCGTCGCCGACCCGGTCCGACATCCAGGTCACCGACTCGCCGAGGTCCTGCTTGACGACGCCGTTGGCCGCGCTGAAGCCGAGGAAGCCGGCCTTGATGTACTCGCCCTCGACGTAGGCGCCGCTCGCGTCCTTCTTGACGACCCGGTTGGTGGCGATCTTCGCTTCGAGGGTGACCTCCCGGCCGCCCCGGTCGACGACGATCGGCACCTGCTTGCCGGCGCTGTCACGGATGAGGTCGGAGAGGGTGTTCCAGTCCTCGGTGCGCACGCCGCCGAATGCGACGATCTTGTCGCCGGCCTTCATGCCCGCGGCCGCGGCCGGGGACCTGGGGTCGGACGCCTTGCACGTGTCGCGGTTCTCGGTCTGCGCGATGACGCACGGGGAGACCGAGCTGACCGTGGTGGTCTGCTGCTGGATGCCGAAGCCCATCAGCACGGTGAGGAACAGGGCGACCGCGAGCACCAGGTTCATGAAGGGGCCCGCGAACATCACGATGACCCGCTTCCACGGCTTGCGCGTGTAGAACAGGCGGCTCTCGTCGCCCGGCTTCAGCTCCTCGAAGGCCGCGGAGCGCGCGTCCTCGATCATGCCGCGCCACGGCGAGGTGGAGCGGGCCTCCAGCCGGCCGTCGGGGCCGGGCGGGAACATGCCGATCATCCGGATGTAGCCACCGAACGGGATCGCCTTGACGCCGTACTCGGTCTCTCCCTTGTTCCGCGACCAGATCGTGGGGCCGAAGCCGACCATGTACTGCGGCACGCGGATGCCGAACAGCTTGGCCGTGGACAGGTGCCCCAGCTCGTGCCAGGCGATCGAGAACAGCAGCCCGACCGCGAACAGCACTATGCCGAGGATGAACATCAGGGTCGTCATGCACGGGCCTCCGCCGTGTGTGCCGCCAGTTCCCGGGCGCGTGCGCGGGCCCAGGTCTCCGCTTCGAGGACGTCCGCGACGGTCAGCGAAGTTCCCGAGCTCGGGGTGCCGTGCTCCTCCACCACCCGCGTGACGGTCTCCATGATGCCGTTGAACGGCAGTGCGCCGGCCCGGAAGGCCTCGACGCACTCCTCGTTGGCGGCATTGAACACCGCCGGGGCCGTGCCCGCGAGTGCGCCCACGTGCCGCGCCAGGTTCACCGAGGGGAACGCCTCGTCGTCGAGCGGGAAGAACTCCCACGTCGACGCCTTGCTCCAGTCGAAGGTGGGCGCGGCGTCCGGGACGCGCTCGGGCCAGCCCAGCCCGATGGCGATGGGGCCGCGCATGTCGGGCGGCGTCGCCTGGGCGATCGTGGAACCGTCGGTGAACTCGACCATCGAGTGGACATACGACTGGGGATGCACGACCACCTCAATGCGGTCGAAGGAAATGTCGTAGAGCAGGTGCGCCTCGATGACCTCGAGCCCCTTGTTGACGAGGGTCGCGGAGTTGATCG
The DNA here is from genome assembly GCF_040645135.1 of Streptomyces sp. NPDC046859. Lineage (NCBI taxonomy): Bacteria > Bacillati > Actinomycetota > Actinomycetes > Kitasatosporales > Streptomycetaceae > Streptomyces > Streptomyces sp. NPDC046859. Next base: position 152,874 of record NZ_JBEYXR010000011.1, on the reverse strand, counting down.
TGATGACCGGGCCCATCGCCCAGGTGGGGTGTGCGAGGGCGTCGTCGACGGTGACGTCCGCCAGCTCGGCCCTGGTCCGGCCGCGGAAGGGGCCGCCGGACGCGGTCACGACGAGCTTGCGCACGTCCGCGCGCGAGCCGGACGCCAGCGCCTGGAAGAGGGCGGCGTGCTCGGAGTCGACCGGGATGATCTGCCCGGGCTTGGCGAGCGCCTTGACCAGGGGGCCGCCGACGATGAGCGACTCCTTGTTGGCGAGCGCGAGGGTGCGGCCGGCCTCCAGCGCGGCGAGCGTGGGGGCCAGGCCGATGGAGCCGGTGATGCCGTTGAGGACGGTGTGGCACTCGGAGGCGGCGACCTGGGTGGCCGCGTCGGGTCCCGCGAGGATCTCGGGCAGCGGCTCCCCCGCGCCGTAACGGTCGCGCAGAGCGTCGCGCAGGGCCGGGACGACGTCCTCGCGGGCGACGGCGACGGTCCGGACCTGGAGCCGGTGCGCCTGCTCGGCGAGGAGCGCGACCCGGCCGCCGTTCGCGGACAGCGCCGTGACCCGGAACCGGCCCGGGTTGCGCAGCACGAGGTCGATGGCCTGGGTGCCGATCGAGCCGGTGGAGCCGAGGATCACCACGTCCTTGGGACCGCCGCCCGCCACGGGGTCGTAGACGAGGTGCGGGTCGGCGAGGGGGGAGGCTGGACTGTCACTCATCCCCCCATTGTGGCCGCAGCGGTCGGCGGGCAGGACCGCGTGTCCCCATCGGGTGGGTAACAGGATGGTGAGGGGCCGCCGCGGGCGGTGACCCCTCACGGGGCGCTCAGCGGATCGGGCGGTGGACGTTCGCACGCGTGCTCGCGCCCGGGGTGGCGTCGGCGATCCAGACGCCGCCGTCGTCGGACGGGTCGACGATGCCCTCCTCCAGCCAGGCGTACGTGCCGGACATCACGCCCTTGACGACCTTGCGGTCCAGGTCGTCGGTGTTGGACCACAGGCGGCCGAACAACTCCTCGACGCGCAGCCGGGACTGCCGGCAGAACGCGTCGGCGAGCTGGTAGGCCTCGCGGCCGTGCTCGCCGCGGGCCCGCAGGTGCTCGGCGCGCACGCAGGCGGCGCTCATGGCGAACAGCTCGGCGCCGATGTCGACGATCCGGCCGAGGAAGCCCTGCTTGCTCTCCATGCGGCCCTGCCAGCGGGACATGCCGTAGAAGGTGGAGCGGGCGAGCTTGCGGGCGGTGCGCTCGACGTACCGCAGATGCCCGGAGAGGTCGACACCCTGCTTGAACTCGCTGAAGGTGTAGGGCAGTTGCCCCTGACCGGCGATCAGCTTCGGCAGCCACCTGGCGTAGAAGACACCGGCGTTCGCGCCCGCCTTCGCCTTGTCCTGGAGGGACTTGTCGGGGTCGATGAGGTCCCCGGCGACGGAGAGGTGGGCGTCGACGGCCTCGCGGGCGATGAGGAGGTGCATGATCTCCGTCGAGCCCTCGAAGATGCGGTTGATGCGCAGGTCGCGCAGGACCTGTTCGGCGGGGACGCCGCGCTCGCCGCGCGCCCGGAGCGAGTCGGCCGTCTCGAAGCCGCGGCCGCCGCGGATCTGGACGAGTTCGTCGGCGATGAGCCAGCCCATCTCGGAGGCGAACAGCTTGGCGAGGGCGCCTTCGATCCGGATGTCGTTGCGGTCCTCGTCGGCCATCTGGGCGGCGAGGTCGGTGACGGCCTCCAGCGCGAAGGTGGTGGCCGCGATGAAGGAGATCTTCGAGCCGACGGCCTCGTGGTGGGCGATGGGCTTGCCCCACTGCTCACGGGCCGCCGACCACTCGCGGGCGATCTTCAGGCACCACTTGCCGGCGGCCACGCAGGACGCGGGCAGCGAGAGCCGGCCGGTGTTCAGCGTGGTCAGCGCGATCTTCAGGCCGGCGCCCTCGGGACCGATGCGCTGGGCGGCGGGGACGCGGACCTGGTGGAAGCGGGTGACGCCGTTCTCGATGCCGCGCAGGCCCATGAAGGCGTTGCGGTTCTCGACGGTGATGCCGGGCGAGTTGGTCTCGACGACGAAGGCGGTGATGCCGCCCTTGTGGCCCTCGGACTTCGGGACCCGGGCCATGACGACGAGCAGGTCGGCGACGACGCCGTTGGTGGTCCACAGCTTCACGCCGTCGAGGACGTAGTCGTCCCCGTCGGGCACGGCGGTGGTGGCCAGGCGGGCGGGGTCGGAGCCGACGTCGGGCTCGGTCAGCAGGAAGGCGCTGATGTCGGTGCGGGCGCAGCGCGGAAGGAAGCGTTCCTTCTGCTCGGTGCTGCCGAACAGCTTCAGCGGCTGCGGTACGCCGATCGACTGGTGGGCCGACAGCAGCACACCGATCGCCGGGGAGGCCGAGCCGACCAGGGCGAGGGCCTTGTTGTAGTAGACCTGCCCGAGACCGAGACCGCCGTACTTGGTGTCGATCTTCATGCCGAAGGCGCCGAGCTCCTTGAGCCCGTCGACGACGTCGTCCGGGATGCGGGCCTCGCGTTCGATGAGGGCGCCGTCGACCTTGGTCTCGACGAAGTCGCGCAGTTTGGCGAGGAACTCCTCGCCGCGCTGGGTCGCCTCGTCGGTGGGCATCGGGTGGGGGTGGATGAGGTCGAGGCGGAACCGGCCGAGGAACAGCTCCTTGGCGAAGCTGGGCTTGCGCCACTCCTGCTGGCGGGCGGCCTCGGCCACCTGCCGTGCCTCACGTTCGGTGACGGTGGGTTTGGGGGGTGCTGCGGACATGAGGCTCACCTCGCCGCGAATCGGGATCAGGGGCCATGTGGCTACCGACGGGTGCTACCCGATCGTATGTACCCGATTACGGACGCGGCCACCACCCCGCGCGCGGCCGTTCACCCTCCGCGACGGGCCGGTGCGGGGCGTCCGGGCCGGTGGGCCCGTGTGTGCGGTCACGGCGGGCGGCCTGCGCCGGACGGGTGACCCGCCGACCCGGGCGCGGCCGGTCCGACGCCGACGGCCGGAGCCCCCGCACAGCGGGCTCCGGCCGTCGGACCGAGGGTGGTGTCAGAGAGCGAGGCCCGTGAGGATCAGGACCCGCTCGTAGGTGTAGTCGTCCATCGCGAACCGCACGCCCTCGCGGCCGACCCCGGACTGCTTGGCGCCGCCGTACGGCATCTGGTCGGCGCGGTAGGAGGGGACGTCGCCGATGACGACACCGCCGACCTCCAGCGCCCGGTGGGCGCGGAAGGCGGCCTGCAGGTCGTGGGTGAACACGCCCGCCTGGAGGCCGTACTTGGAGTCGTTCACGGCGGCGAGGGCGGCGGCCTCCCCGTCGACCTTCTGCACGGTGAGGACGGGCCCGAAGACCTCCTCGCAGGCGAGGGTGACGTCGGAGGGCACGTCGGTGAGGACGGTCGGCGCGTAGGAGGCGCCGTCGCGCTTGCCGCCGGCGAGGAGGGAGGCTCCGGCGGCGACGGCCTCGTCCACCCACGTCTCGACGCGCTTGGCGGCGTCCTCGCTGACCAGCGGGCCGACGTCGGTGGCGTCCTCGTTCGGGTCACCGGTGACCTGGGCCTCGACGGCGGCGACGATCCGGGGCAGCAGCCGGTCGTACACGGAGGCGTCCGCGATGACCCGCTGTACGGAGATGCAGGACTGGCCGCCCTGGTAGTTGGAGAAGGTCGCGATACGGGTCGCGGCCCAGTCCAGGTCCTCGTCGGAGGCGAAGTCGGCGAGGACGACCGCCGCGCCGTTGCCGCCGAGCTCCAGGGTGCAGTGCTTGCGCGGCACCGAGTCCATGATCGCGTAGCCGACCTTCTCGGACCCGGTGAAGGAGATGACCGGCAGGCGCTCGTCCTGCACCAGGGCCGGCATCTTCTCGTTCGGGACCGGCAGGATGCTCCAGGAGCCCGCCGGGAGGTCGGTCTCGGCGAGCAGGTCACCGAGGATCAGGCCGGACAGCGGGGTGGCCGGGGCCGGCTTGAGGATGATCGGGGCGCCGGCGGCGATGGCCGGGGCGACCTTGTGGGCGCACAGGTTCAGCGGGAAGTTGAAGGGCGCGATGCCGAGGACGACGCCCTTCGGGAAGCGCCGGGTGAGGGCGAGCCGGCCCTGGCCGCCGGCGTCGGTGTCGAGCCGCTGGGCCTCGCCGCCGTTGAACCGGCGGGCCTCCTCGGCCGCGAAGCGGAACACGGACACGGCACGACCGACCTCGCCGCGGGCCCACTTGATCGGCTTGCCGTTCTCGGCGGAGATGAGCCGGGCGATCTCCTCGGTGCGCTCGACGAGCCGCTTGCTGACGTGGTCGAGCGCGGCGGCGCGCACATGGGCCGGGGTGGCGGAGAACTCGTCGCGGACGGCGTACGCGGCGGCCACGGCCTCCTCGGTCTGCGCGTCCGTGGGCACGCTCACCGTGCCGACGACACGGCCGTCCCACGGCGAGGTGACGTCGAAGCTGTCCTCGCCGCTGACCTGGCGGCCGGCGAGCCAGAAGGCGTGGGTGGAAGTCATGTCGATTCCCGGCCCTTCCGCGTTGGGGGTGTCCTGGTCTGTCGAGACCACGGTAGGGGCGGCGGGGCATCCCGGTGTTTGGCCGGGGTGTACTGGTGGCATGCCGGGCTTCGACGGATTGGCGCAGCCCGGCCGGGCCCGCTCGGTCCTACTCCTCGGTGGAGGTCGCCTTCAGCGCGAGCCACAGCTCCATACGCACGTCCGCGTCGTCCAGCGAGCGCCCGAGGATCTCCTCGACCCGCCGCATCCGGTAGCGCAGGGTGTGCCGGTGCACGCCCAGGTCGGCGGCGGCCGCGTCCCACTGGCCGTGCCGGGACAGCCACGCCCGCAGCGAGGCCACCAGGTCGCCCCGGCCGGTCGCGTCGTGCTCGTGCAGGGCCCGCAGCAGACCGTCGGCGAACGCCTTCACCGCGTCGTCCGCGAGCAGCGGCAGCACCGACCCGGAGGCCAGCTGCTCGTGCTCCACGCACACCCGTCCGCGCCGCCGGGCCACCGACAGCGCCTGCTCGGCCTGCTTGTACGCGGCGGCCGCGGCGATCGGCCCGGCGGGCGCCGAGAGCCCGACGACCAGTTCCTCCTGGTCGCCGGCCGGCTGGTCCGGTACGGCCCCGGCCCGCGCCGCCTCCAGCCCCGCCGCGTACTCCGCGCACGCTCCGACCGCCGCGCCCCCGTCGGAGGCGAGCACGACCAGCCGCCCCGTCTCCGTCTCGGGCACCACCAGGACCGCCTCGCCGGCCCGGGCCGCCGCCGACTCGACGACCTCGGTGAGCGCGCCGAGCGGGTCGCCCCCGGCATCGGCGGCGACGACGAGGGCCGCGGCGGACGCCTTGGTCAGCGCCACCCGGGTGCCCGGGTCCACGACCCTGGCCGCCGAGACGGACGCCGCCTCCGCGACGATCACCCGGAACGGCGCGTCCAGCAGATCGCCGTACAGGCTCCCGGCCACGGCGCGGGCGTGGTCGGGCTGCCCGGCGAGGAGCATGCGCAGGACCGCGGCGCCGACCCGCTGCTCGGCGGCCTGGAGCGAGCGGGACCGCTCGGTGGTCAGGGTCAGCAGGGCGATCGCCGAGTGGACGGCGTACCGCTCGGCGGTGCCCAGCGCGGCCGCGGTGCCCACGGCGAGCGCCGCGCGCGGGCGGCGCCCGGTGCCGAGGGTGTGCAGCTCGACCCGGTCCTCGTTCCCGGGTCCGCCGACCACGGAGGACGCCGGCGCCGGGCGCTCGCGCAGCCGCTCCACGTCCGGGGTGAGCCGTGCCGCCCGCCGCCCGGCCCACTCGGGGGCGGTGGCGACGACGGCGCCCGACGCGTCGTAGAGCGCGGCCCAGCCGTTGACCTGGGAGGCGAGCGCGGCCAGCAGTCCTTCGGGGCCGGCGGTCAGCGCCTGCCGGGTCAGTTCCCGCTGGGCGGCGAAGCCCGCCGTCACCGCCCGGTACTGCTCGGCCGCGATGGCCGCCGAGACGGCCTTGCTGATGGCGAGGAAGGGGGTGCGGCGCGGCACCTCCAGCAGCGGCAGCTCCGCCTCCTCGGCGGCGTCGATCAGCGCCTTGGGGATCTCCTCGTAGTTGACGCCGACCGCGAAGCCGAGGCCGACCACGCCGGCGCCGGCCAGCCGCCGGACGTAGCGCCGCATCGCCTCCGGGTCCTCGGCGTCCAGCTGGAGGGCGGTGATCAGCAGCAGCTCCCCGCCCTCCATATAGGGGACGGGGTCGGCGAGCTCGCTGACGTGGGCCCAGCGCACGGGCACGTCCAGGCGGTCCGCGCCCGCCCGCACGGTCAGCTTGAGCGCGGAGTGGTGGACGAGCGAGGAGAGCGTCGGGGGCATGGGGCCTTCACATCGGTGTGATCGGGTGTGATCGTCGGATCTTCGGTGATCCCTGTGATCAATTGGCCGCCATGTATGAACGGCCTGTGCCGATTCTGCCTCACCGTACGGTCATCGTGCGGCCCCGTGCCCGGATCGCGCGGTCACCCCCGCAGATCCACCAGCAGCGGCGGGGCGTGCTCGCCCCGGACGCTGGTCACCGACAGCACCGCGTGTCCCGGCGGCACCCCGTGCGCCAGCTCGGAGGCCGACCAGCGCTCCCGCTCGACCTGCCGCACGGTCACCGCCTCGGTGGTGACCGCCTTGCCGGTGACCAGCTTGCGCAGGCGGTGCAGGGCACGGGTCATGGGCTGGTCGGCGAACACGGTGTGCTGGGCGACGTCCCGTGTCTCCACCCACTCGGTGCCCCATGCCTCGGCGAAGCGGCTGCCGTCCCAGGTGGTCACGCCGGACAGCGCCATCCGGCAGCCCACGGCCCCGTACAGCGGCCCGTGCAGGGCCTCCGGCACGTCGGAGACCGTGCGCAGCGCCAGCACGACACCGGCGTTGCGCGGACGCAGCCGCTGGATGCGCCGGACGGACTCGGGGGTGACGGTGCCCGTGGCGTCGTCGAGGACGAGCGCGGCGAAGTGCTCGCCGGGCCCCGCCTGGACGACCTCGGTGAACTGGGCGAGGACCAGCCGGGCGATCAGCCGTGAGACCTCCCCGTGGGTGCGTTCGGGCAGGTCGATCCGGACCCGCAGCGGGTGGTGGGCGACCGACCGCAGCGAGAAGGGGCGGTGTTCCTCGCCCCCGGCGCCGAGGAAGTCCGCGAAGGCGGGCCGATCGAGCAGGGCGAGCCGGCCGGCGAGGACCGGGCCGGGGTCGCCGGTGGTGCCGGTCAGCCGGACCCGGGCTTCCACTTCGCGGCGCATCGCCGTGTGCGCATCGCCGGCCAGCCGGGCGCGCAGCTCGGTGAGGGCCCGCTCGTCGCCCTCCAGCAGGTCCCGCAGGACGGGGAGGGCGGGGAAGCGTCCGTGGGCGGCCCGGTAGGGGCCGAGCAGCTGGGCGAGCGCGGTGGTGGCGCGCTCGGTGCCGACGGCGTCGAGGTCGCCGGCGAGTGCCTCGGCGAGGAACCCGGCGGCCTCGTCGGGGTCGTCGGTGCCCGCGTACGGGTCGAGGTCGTGGGTGGACGCGGGGTCGCCGACACGCACCACGACGTCGTACGAGGTGTCCGGGCCCAGCGCGGCGCCCGCGCCGCACACCACGACGACCGCGCAGGTGCCGGTGAGCGCCTGCAGCGCGAGGGACTCGGCCAGCGGGGCGATCACCTGCCGGGTCTTCCCGGACCCGGACGGCCCGACGACCAGCAGCGAGGTGCCCAGCGTCGCCGGTTCGAGGGCCGCGCCGGCCCCGCCGTACGCGGCCGGGGTGCGCTCGGTGGCGGCCCACCGGCCGATGCGCACCTGCCCGCCGAGCAGGTCGTGCCGTGCGGTGCGGGCGGGCAGGTCCCGGGCGCCGGAGGGGTGCGTGAAGGCGGCGGCGCCCTGCCGCAGGACCGTGTCCGTGAAGTCCGCCGGGCGGCCCTCTCTCCGGGCGCGCGCCCAGTGGTGCTCGACGCGGGCGCAGTCCACGTCGTTCATGCGCCCGGCGAGGACCTCGGCGGCGAGGACGTCGGCGGCCTGGTGCTGCCCGGCCTCGCGCAGCTCGGGGAAGCGGGACCGGGGTTCCACGGGGGCGGACTCCAGGTCCTCCCCCTGCGGCTCGCGGCGCGCCGCGAGCCGGTCGCGGACGAGGGACCACCAGCCGCCCAGCCGGGCGAAGGGCCACACCACGAGGGCGGTGACGAGCAGGTGGAGGACGGTCTCCCAGGGGGCCGAGTAGACGTCGTACGAGTCGCTGAGCAGCACGATCAGGGAGAACAGCGGGCTCACGACGGGCAGCGGGTCCCAGCCGGCCCCGGGGAAGGCGTCCGGGTGGACGAGGGTGAGGGCGGCCAGGGCGCCGAAGGCCGCCCACAGGGCACGGGCCGGCTGGGGCCTGCCGTCCAGGAGGTGCCGGACGACGGCGGGCCAGCTGCCGAGCCGGACGACCGTGTAGAGGAGCAGGGCGAAGAAGAGGCCGTTGTAGACGTCGAGGGCCTCCACGCCCGGGTACTGCAGCGCCTGCCCCTCCAGGTGCTTGGGCCGGGCCATGGTGCCGCCCCACCACCAGTCCTCCGGTGTGAACAGCCGCAGCAGGACGAACTCGTACGGCAGCGCCCCGCGCCGCCAGAACGACCACACCAGCAGCGCGGCGGCCAGCGGGATCAGCATGCCGACGACGGTCGTGGGGCTGACCCGTTCGGCCTTCGCCGCCTTCGGCGGCCGGTACCCGAAGCGCCAGATGCCGGGGCCGGTCTCGGGCCGCGGTTCGTCCAGCCAGCCGGCCACCGAGGCGCCGGGGGCCTGGCCGGGCGGGGCCGACGGCAGCGGAGGCAGGGCGGAGCGTGATCGCGGCACAGGGGTCGCGTGCGTGCCCCGTGCTTCCTGCGTTCCGTCGCCGTCCATCGCCGTTGCCCCCTGACCAGCCGTTCCGTGCAACCGTCAGCGAGTCAATCTAGTGCCCGGCAGCCGCCAGTCCACCGCTTACGCGGCCGACGCGGCGGGCCCGGGTGTTCCGGTCGCCTCCGGGCGGGCCGCGCCCGCCATGTCCACCACGGACAACCGGATGCGCGGACAACGCCCACATGGAGCATGCCCACCCCCCGCTCCCCGCCCTAGCCTGCGAGAAAAGAGAAGACGAAACGTCCGTAGAACCCCCAGGAGCCCGTCATGAGCGCACTTCCCCAGGAGCGCCGCGTCGTCACCGCCATCCCCGGCCCGAAGTCGCAGGAGCTGCAGGCCCGCCGTACCGCCGCGGTCGCGCAGGGTGTGGGCTCCGTCCTGCCCGTGTTCACCGCGCGCGCGGGCGGGGGCATCATCGAGGACGTCGACGGCAACCGCCTCATCGACTTCGGCTCCGGCATCGCCGTGACCTCCGTCGGCGCCTCCGCCGAGGCGGTCGTACGCAGGGCGTCCGCGCAGCTCGCCGACTTCACCCACACCTGTTTCATGGTCACGCCGTACGAGGGCTACGTCGCCGTCGCCGAGGCGCTGGCGGAGCTGACGCCGGGTGACCACGCCAAGAAGTCCGCGCTGTTCAACTCGGGCGCCGAGGCCGTCGAGAACGCCGTCAAGATCGCCCGCGCGTACACCAAGCGCCAGGCCGTCGTCGTCTTCGACCACGGCTACCACGGCCGGACCAACCTGACGATGGCGCTGACGGCGAAGAACATGCCGTACAAGCACGGCTTCGGCCCGTTCGCGCCCGAGGTCTACCGGGTGCCGGTGGCCTACGGCTACCGCTGGCCGACCGGCGCCGAGAACGCCGGCCCCGAGGCCGCGCGGCAGGCGATCGACATGATCACCAAGCAGGTCGGGGCCGACAACGTCGCCGCGATCATCATCGAGCCGGTCCTCGGCGAGGGCGGCTTCATCGAGCCGGCCAAGGGCTTCCTGCCGGCCATCGTGAAGTTCGCCAACGACAACGGCATCGTGTTCGTCGCCGACGAGATCCAGTCGGGCTTCTGCCGCACCGGCCAGTGGTTCGCGTGCGAGGACGAGGGCATCGTCCCGGACCTCATCACCACCGCCAAGGGCATCGCGGGCGGTCTGCCGCTCGCCGCCGTGACCGGCCGCGCCGAGATCATGGACGCCGCGCACGCGGGCGGCCTGGGCGGCACCTACGGCGGCAACCCGGTGGCCTGCGCCGGTGCGCTCGGCGCCATCGAGACGATGAAGGAGCTCGACCTCAACGCCCGGGCGAAGGACATCGAGGCCGTCATGAAGGCGCGCCTGACCGCCATGGCCGAGAAGTTCGACATCATCGGCGACGTCCGGGGCCGCGGCGCCATGATCGCCATCGAGCTGGTCAAGGACCGCGCCACCAAGGAGCCGAACCCGGAGGCGACCGCGGCGCTGGCCAAGGCCTGCCACGCCGAGGGCCTGCTGGTCCTGACCTGTGGCACCTACGGCAACGTGCTCCGCTTCCTGCCGCCGCTGGTCATCGGCGAGGACCTGCTGACCGAGGGCCTCGACATCATCGAGCAGGCGTTCGCCCGTATCTGAGGTCACGCGAAACCAGAGGTGGGGCCGGTACACCGGCCCCTCGCGCCTCATCCGCCCCAGCCCTGCCGCCGTCCGCGGTTCCGGAGCTGGGGCGGCCTGCGTCAGAGCGTGTGAAGAAGGTGTGCGAGGTGGATGACAGGACGCGTTTCCGACTGTCTAACGCCATCTCCCTGCCGTAGGTTCTAACCAGATGAGAGATACACCCCGCCCGGAGGGGACTCTGGGTGACATCAGGCCGGGGCCTCCCCAGCTTCGACCTGGTCGTGCCCTCGCGCACACAACCGGCGCCTCCGGCTCCGGATCTCCTCACCGATCGGACAGTCGCCCGCCCCAAACCCCCCGGGGCGCGCGACCATCCGATCCGGACGGCCGCCCCGGAACCACCCCCCCTGTTCCCGGGCGGCCGACCTCCCTCCTTCTCCTTCTCGGGCTTCCCGCCCTGTTCTTCGCGCTCATCACCTGGCAGGTGGTGACGGACGGCCCGGTGGTCGGTCTCGACGAGGCCGCCAGCCGGGCCCTCGTGCGTCCCGGCCGCCTCTCCGAACTGCTGGCCGACCTCGGCAACGTCCAGGTCGCCGTGCCGGTCCTGCTGGCCGCCCTCGGCCACGTCACCTGGCGGCACCGCCGCACCGGTACAGACCACTGGTGGCTGCCCGGCGTGTCCGCCGTCCTGCTGATGGCGCTGGTCCCGGTGGTGGTGATCCCGCTCAAGGTGCTCACCGACCGCCCGGGCACCCCGGCCGTGCCGCCCGCCACCGGCTACTACCCGTCGGGGCACACGGCCACGGCCGCCATCGCCTACGGGGCCGCGACCCTGCTCCTGCTGCCGCTGCTGCGGTCCGCCGGCACCCGCCGGACCCTCCTCGTCCTGTGCGCCGCGCTGAACCTCGGCGTCGGGTTCGGGCTGACCCGGCGTGGCTACCACTGGCCCCTGGACGTCCTGGCCAGCTGGTGCCTCGGCACGCTGCTGCTCGTGGCGCTGTGGCTGTTCCTCAGCCGAAGTAGCCGTCGAACGTCCGCTGGAACTCCCAGCCGCCGAACCGGTCCCAGTTGACCGACCAGGTCATCAGGCCGCGCAGCGCCGGCCAGGTGCCGTGGGTCGCGTACGAGCCGCAGTTCGTCCGCTTCGTCAGGCAGTCGAGGGTCTTGGTGACCTCGGCCGGGGGGACGTGCCCGTTGCCCGCGTCGGCCGTGGCCGGCATGCCGATGGCCACCTGGTCCGGGCGCAGCGGCGGGAAGACGTTGTTCGCGTCGCCCGCGACCGGGAAGCCGGTGAGCAGCATGTCGGTCATCGCGATGTGGAAGTCGGCGCCGCCCATGGAGTGGTACTGGTTGTCCAGGCCCATGATCGGACCCGAGTTGTAGTCCTGGACGTGCAGCAGCGTCAGGTCGTCGCGCAGGGCGTGGATCACGGGGAGGTAGGCGCCGGCGCGCGGGTCCTGGCCGCCCCACTTGCCGGTGCCGTAGTACTGGTGGCCGAGCTGGACGAAGAAGGTCTCCGGGGCCATGGTCAGCACGAAGTCGTCGCCGTACTCGGCCTTGAGGGTCTTCAGCGCCGAGATGAGGTTGACGATCACCGGGGTTTTGGGGTTCCGGAAGTCGGTGTCGTCGGCGTTCAGGGAGAGGGAGTGGCCCTCGAAGTCGATGTCGAGCCCGTCGAGGCCGTACTCGTCGATGATCTTCGAGACGGAGGACACGAAGGTGTCCCGTGCGGCCGCCGTGGTGAGCTGCACCTGGCCGTTCTGGCCGCCGATGGAGATGAGCACCTTCTTGCCGGCCGCCTGCTTGGCCCTGATCGCCGCCTTGAACTCGGCGTCGCTCTCCACGTTCGGGCACTCGGTGACGGGACAGCGGTCGAAGCGGATGTCGCCGGAGGTGACCGAGGTGGGTTCGCCGAAGGCCAGGTCGATGACGTCCCAGCTGTCGGGGACGTCGGCCATCCGGGTGTAGCCGGAGCCGTTGGCGAAGCCGGCGTGGAGGTAGCCGACGAGGGCGTGCGCCGGGAGGCCGCCGTCGCCGCCGCCGGTCGGATCGGTGGTGGTGGCCGTCACCGCGGCGGACCGTGCGGACTCGCCGGCCTCGTTGAGAGCGGTGACCTGGAAGGCGTACGCGGTCGCGGGTGAGAGCCCGGTGATGGTGGCCGAGGTGCCGGTCACCGTGCGGACCTTGGCGCCGTCGCGGTAGACGGCGTAGCCGGTGGCGCCGGGGACCGCCGACCAGGCGAGGGCGACGCTGGAGGAGGTGACGGACCCGGCGGTGAGGCCGGCCGGGGGCGCCGGCGGCTGGGTCGCGTCGCCGCCCGGCCCGATCAGCGAGATGTCGTCGGCCTGGTAGGCGCCGGTGCCGTACCAGCCGTGGGTGTAGAGGGTGACCCGGGTGGTGGAGGGGCCGGTGCGGAAGGTCGTGGTGAGCCGTTGCCAGGCCGGGGCCGACTGGGTCCAGGTGGAGACGTCGGTGGTGCCGGTGCCGTCGGCGCCGAGGTACACGTACGCGCCGCGGACGTGTCCGGACAGCGTGTACGCCGAGTCCGGCTTCACCGTCACGGTCTGTGCGCAGCGGGCGTTGTCGCTGCCGGCCGGGGTCGCCTGGAGGGCGGAACGGCCGCTGCGGACGGGCGAGTCGACGGTCGTGCCCGCCGTGCAGGTCCAGCCGTCGAGGCCGGACTCGAAGCCGCCGTTGCGGACGAGGTCGGCGTCGGCCGCACGGGCGGCCGACGAGAGCGCGGTGAGGCCGGGCAGGGTCAGTACCGCGGCGACGAGGAGGGCGAGGGGTCTGGAGCGGTCCACAAGTGCCTCCGGGCAGGGGGGAGTTGGAGGAGGGAGCCGTCCCCAACTTGGTCCAGACCAATCCGCCGTGTCAAGGGGTGCCGTAGGTCAGGGGGCGTCTCGTCGATCAGTGGTGCCGGACGCCGCGGAGACCGGCCTGATCGACGAGCCCTCTAACGCTCCTTCTCGGTCCGCCGGGCCAGTCCCGCGACCGCCTCGTGCATGGCCAGTTCGAGCAGGGACGGGTCGGTGAGGGTGCCTGCGCCGTCCGGCGGCACCAGCCATCGGACACCGCCCGGGGCCCGCCCCGGATACGGCACGACGATCCAGGTGCCCGACCCGGCGGTGCGGATCCCGGTGCCGAGCCAGCGTGCCGCGGTGCCCGGCGGGACGAAGAACCCCATGCGCGCGTCACCGAAGTCGACCAGGACCGGACCCGGCCGGTCGAGGACGCGGGTGAGCACGTCGAGCGTGGGATAGCCCAGCTCGGCCGGGAGGATGAGCACGTCCCAGGCCCGCCCGGCCGGAAGCAGCGCGACCCCGAGCGGATTGCGCTCCCACTCCCAGCGGCAGCTCTCGGGATCCGGCGCGACCGATGCCAGCCACTCGACCGCCGTCTTGGCCCCTGTCATGGCGATGACCTCCCTGTTCGTCCTGGACGCCCGATCGCGTCACGGAGGAGAGGGAGGTCATCGGCGGGCATTACGCGGTTTCCCCACCACAGTTATGGTGATGCGGGTCACATGGAGATCGTCGGGCGCGGGCGTCAGCTGTCGAAGCCGAGGCCCAGCCGGTCCATCGTCCGCAGCCACAGGTTGCGCCGCCCGCCGTGCGTGTCCGCGCGGGCCAGCGACCACTTGGTGAGCGCGATGCCGGTCCAGGCGAACGGCTCCGGCGGGAAGGGCAGCGGCTTCCTGCGCACCATCTCCAGTTCCGTACGCTCGGTGCGCTCCCCCGCCAGCAGGTCCAGCATCACGTCGGCGCCGAACCGGGTCGCACCGACGCCGAGACCCGTGTAGCCCGCCGCGTACGCCACCCTGCCCCGGTGGGCGGTGCCGAAGAACGCCGAGAAGCGCGAGCAGGTGTCGATCGCGCCGCCCCACGCGTGCGTGAAGCGCAGGCCCTCCAACTGCGGGAAGCAGGTGAAGAAGTGCCCGGCCAGCTTGGCGTAGGTCTCCGGGCGGTCGTCGTACTCGGAGCGCACCCGGCCGCCGTACGGGTAGACGGCGTCGTAGCCGCCCCACAGGACGCGGTTGTCGGCGGAGAGCCGGAAGTAGTGGAACTGGTTCGCCGAGTCCCCGAGGCCCTGGCGGTTCTTCCAGCCGATCGACGCGAGCTGGTCCTCGGTGAGGGGCTCGGTCATCAGGGCGTAGTCGTAGACCGGGACGGTGTAGGAGCGGACCCGGCGGACCAGGTTCGGGAAGATGTTCGTGCCGAGCGCGACCCGGCGGGCGCGGATACGGCCGTAGGGCGTGCGGACGGCCATGCCGGCGCCGTACGGCTTCAGGTCCAGGGCCGGGGTGTGCTCGTAGACGCGGACGCCGAGGTCCTGGCAGGCCCGCTTCAGGCCCCGGACCAGCTTGGCCGGGTGGAGCAGGGCGACCCCCCGGCGGTCGTACAGGCCGGCCCGGAAGGTCGGCGAGTCGACCTGCGCCCGCACCGCCTCGGCGTCCAGGAACTCGATGCCCTCGTCCAGGCCGTGATCGCGCAACTCGTCGTACCGGGCGCGCAGTTCCCGCGCCTGGTACGGCTCGGTGGCGACGTCGATCTCGCCGCTGCGCTCGAAGTCGCAGTCGAGGGAGTACCGGGTGACCGCGCGCTCGATCTCGTCGAGGTTGCGGGCGCCCAGCCGCTCCAGCGTGTGGATCTCCCGCGGCCAGCGGGCGAGCCCGTTGGCCGTCCCGTGGGTGAGGGAGGCGGCGCAGAAGCCGCCGTTGCGGCCGGAGGCGGCCCAGCCCGCCTCGCGGCCCTCGACCAGGACCACGTCCCGCCCGGGGTCGCGCTCCTTGGCGAGCAGCGCGGTCCACAGTCCGCTGTACCCGCCGCCGACGACCAGCAGGTCGCAGGTCTCGGCGGTCGTGAGGGCGGGCTCGGGGCGGGGGCGGCCGGGGTCGTCCAGCCAGTACGGGACCGGCTGGGCGTCGGAGAGGGACTTCGTCCAGTGACTGCCAGAACTCATGGCGCTCGGGGCCATGATGTCAACTCCCTACAGGGGTCTATGCCTTCTGCTTCTTGCGGCGGTTCCCGACGGCCATGGAGGCCAGGACGAACAGGACCGCGATGACGAACATGGCCGTGCCGATGACGTTGATCTGGACGGGCGTTCCGCGCTGCGCCGAGCCCCAGACGAACATCGGGAAGGTGACGGTGGATCCCGCGTTGAAGTTGGTGATGATGAAGTCGTCGAACGACAGCGCGAAGGCGAGCAGCGCGCCGGCCGCGATGCCCGGCGCCGCGATCGGCAGGGTCACCCGCAGGAACGTCTGGACGGGACCGGCGTAGAGGTCCTGCGCGGCCTGCTCGAGGCGGGGGTCCATCGACATCACGCGCGCCTTGACCGCCGTCACGACGAAGCTGAGGCAGAACATGATGTGGGCGATGAGGATCGTCCAGAAGCCCAGCTGGGCGCCCAGGTTGAGGAACAGGGTGAGCAGCGAGGCGGCCATGACGACCTCGGGCATCGCCATCGGCAGGAAGATCAGCGAGTTGACCGCGCCGCGCGCCCGGAACCGGTAGCGGACCAGCGCGAAGGCGATCAGCGTGCCGAGGAGGGTGGCGCCGACGGTCGCCCAGAGGGCGATCTGGAGGCTGACCGACAGCGAGCCGCACAGGCCGGAGACCCCGCACGGGTCGCGCCAGGCGTCCGTGGAGAACTCCTGCCACTCGTAGTTGAAGCGGCCCTTGGGGCGGTTGAAGGAGAACACCGTCACGACGACGTTCGGCAGCAGGAGATAGGCGAGCGTGACCAGTCCCGCGATGACGACGAAGTGCCGCTTGAGCCAGTTGACGACGGCCATCAGACCAGATCCTCCGTTCCGGACCTGCGGATGTAGACGGTCACCATGACGAGGATGGCGGCCATCAGGATGAAGGAGAGGGCCGCGGCCGTCGGGTAGTCCAGGATGCGCAGGAACTGCGACTGGATGACGTTGCCGACCATCCGGGTGTCCGTGGAGCCGAGCAGGTCGGCGTTGACGTAGTCGCCGGTGGCCGGGATGAAGGTCAGCAGGGTGCCGGAGACGACGCCCGGCATCGACAGCGGGAAGGTGACCCTGCGGAAGGTGGTGACCGGCCGGGCGTACAGGTCGTTCGCCGCCTCGTGCAGCCGCGGGTCGATCCGCTCCAGCGAGGTGTACAGCGGCAGGACCATGAACGGCAGGAAGTTGTACGTCAGACCGCACACGACCGCGAGCGGGGTGGCCAGTACCCGGTCGCCCTGGGTCATGCCGAGCCAGCTGGTGACGTCGAGGACGTGCAGCGTGTTCAGGGCGCCGACGACCGGGCCGCCGTCGGCGAGGATCGTCTTCCAGGCGAGGGTGCGGATCAGGAAGCTGGTGAAGAAGGGCGCGATCACCAGGATCATGATCAGGTTCCGCCAGCGGCCCGCCCGGAAGGCGATGAGGTACGCGAGCGGGTAGCCGAGGAGCAGGCACAGGATGGTCGCGGAACCGGCGTAGAGCACCGAGCGCAGGAACTGCGGGTAGTACTCGGACAGGGCGTCCCAGTAGGTCGCGAAGTGCCAGGTGACCTTGTAGCCCTCCTCCAGGGAGCCCGTCTGCACGGACGTGGAGGCCTGGTAGACCATCGGCAGCGCGAAGAAGACCAGCAGCCACAGGATGCCGGGCAGCAGCAGCCAGTACGGGACGAGACGGCCGCGCCGGCGCGGTGGCTTAGGCGCCTTCTCGGGGGCCGCGGGGCTGAGAGGCGGGGGCGCCTCGGTGAGGGTCGTCATCAGACCGCCGCCTCTTCCTCGGTGCCGGCGTCGATGTCCTGGGTGGCGTCGAGCCCGAAGGTGTGCGCGGGGTTCCAGTGCAGGACGACCTCGGCCCCGGGCACGAGCCGCGGGTCGCGGTCGATGTTCTGGGCGTAGACCTCGAACTCGGGGCAGACGGGGCTGTCGACGACGTACTGCGTGGAGACGCCGATGAAGGAGGAGTCGGCGATCCGGCCCGTGATGCGGTTGCGGCCCTCGGGTATCTCACCGGCGTCGTCGGCGTGGGTGAGGGAGATCTTCTCGGGGCGGACGCCCACCAGCACCTTGCCGCCGGTCGTCGTCGGCGCGGAACAGCGGGCCTCCGGCAGCACCAGCTTGCCGCCGCCGGCCTTGAGGACCAGGCCGTCGCCGCCGCGGGAGTCGATCTCGGCCTCGATGAAGTTGGAGCTGCCGAGGAAGTTGGCGACGAACGTGGTGCGCGGGTTCTCGTACAGGTCGGCCGGGGAGCCCAGCTGCTCGACGCGGCCGGCGTTCATCACCGCGACCTGATCGGCCATGGTCATGGCCTCCTCCTGGTCGTGCGTGACGTGCACGAAGGTGATGCCGACCTCGGTCTGGATGCGCTTGAGCTCCAGCTGCATCTGGCGGCGCAGCTTCAGGTCGAGGGCGCCGAGGGGCTCGTCGAGGAGGAGCACCTTGGGGTGGTTGATCAGGGCGCGGGCCACGGCCACGCGCTGCTGCTGGCCACCGGAGAGCTGGTGCGGCTTCTTGCGGGCCTGCTCGCCGAGCTGCACGAGGTCGAGCATCTCGTCGACCTGCTTCCTCACGCTCTTGATGCCGCGCCGGCGCAGACCGAAGGCGACGTTCTCGAAGATGTCGAGATGCGGGAAGAGGGCGTAGGACTGGAAGACCGTGTTCACCGGCCGCTTGTACGGCGGGAGGGCGGTCACGTCCTGGTCGCCGAGGTGGACGGTGCCCGCGGAGGGCTCCTCCAGGCCGGCGATCATGCGCAGGGTGGTGGTCTTGCCGCAGCCCGAGGCGCCGAGCAGGGCGAAGAAGGAGCCCTCGGGCACGGTCAGGTCGAGCGGGTGGACGGCCGTGAAGGAGCCGTAGGTCTTGCTGATGCCGGAGAGGCGGACGTCGCCGCCGTGGGCGGCGGACGTGGTGGTGTCCTTGGTGGTCTTCATCTCGTCACGCCCCAGTGAGCTTCGCGAACTTGCCTTCGAACTCCGTGTCTTCCTTGCTGCTCAGCGAGCGGAAGGCACGGGACTTGGCCTGCATGGCCTTGTCGGGGAGGATCAGCGGGTTGTTCGCCGCGTCCTCGTCGAGCTTCGCGAGCTCGTCCTTCACCCCGTCGACGGGACAGACGAAGTTGATGTAGGCGGCGAGCTCGGCGGCCGGCTGCGGCTCGAAGTAGTAGTCGATCAGCCGCTCGGCGTTCGTCTTGTGCCGAGCCTTGTTGGGGATCAGCATGTTGTCGCTGGAGAGCATGTAGCCGCTGTCCGGGATGACGAAGTCGATGTCGGGGTTGTCGGCCTTCAGCTGGACGACGTCACCGGCCCAGGCGACACAGGCGGCGAGGTCGCCCTTGGTCAGGTCCGAGGTGTAGTCGTTGCCGGTGAAGCGGCGGATCTGGCCCTTGTCGACGCACTTCTGGAGCCGGGCGAGCGCCGCGTCGTAGTCGTCGGCGGTGAAGCCGCGCGGGTCCTTGTCCATGTCGAGCAGCGCCATGCCCATGGTGTCGCGCATCTCGGTGAGCAGCCCGACCCGGCCCTTGAGCTTGGGGTTGTCGAGCATGTCGGACAGGCTCTTCACCTCGACGCCGTCGAGCGCCTTCTTGTTGTAGGCGATGACGGTCGCGATGCCCTGCCAGGGGTAGGAGTAGGCGCGGCCCGGGTCCCAGTCGGGGCTCCGGTACGACGACGCCACGTTGGCGAAGGCGTGCGGCAGGTTGGACGCGTCCAGCTTCTGCACCCAGCCGAGGCGTATGAGCCGGGCGGCCAGCCAGTCGGTGAGGACGATGATGTCGCGGCCGGTGTCCTGGCCCGCGGCGAGCTGCGGCTTGATCTTGCCGAAGAACTCGGTGTTGTCGTTGATGTCCTCGGTGTACTTCACCTTGATGCCGGTGCGTTTCGTGAACGCCTCCAGCGTCGGGTGTTCGCGCCCGCTGTCGTCGATGTCCATGTACTCGGTCCAGTTGGAGAAGCTGACGGTCTTCTCCTTCGCCGAGTGGTCCTCCGCCGAGACGCCGCCCTGGGTGTCGCCGGCCGCGGGGATGCCGCAGCCGGACAGTGCTCCGAGACCGCCGACCGCGAGCGCGCCGCCCGCGGAGGCGCGCAGCAGGCTGCGGCGGGTCATGGCGGCCCTGCCGTTGCTCAGGCTGCGCCGCAACGCGGCCACCTGCGGCGGGGAGAGGCGGTCGGGCTCGTACTGCTCCATGCGCGTGGTGCCCTTTCGGGAGTCGGCCGCGGGTCGGGCGGCCTGGCTGCTATCGGTCCCCGAAGACGGTGCGGTGCCAGTCCTTCGCGGCGACCGCGGTGTTGTCGAACATGACGTGCTTGATCTGCGTGTACTCCTCGAAGGAGTACGCGGACATGTCCTTGCCGAAGCCGGACGCCTTGTAGCCGCCGTGCGGCATCTCGCTGATGATCGGGATGTGGTCGTTCACCCACACGCAGCCCGCCTTGATCTCGCGGGTGGCGCGGTGGGCCCGGTAGACGTCCCGGCTCCAGGCGGAGGCGGCGAGGCCGTACGGGGTGTCGTTGGCCAGCGCGATGCCCTCGTCGTCCGTGTCGAAGGGGAGGACGACCAGCACCGGCCCGAAGATCTCGGACTGTACGACTTCGCTGTCCTGCGGTGCGTCGGCGATGAGGGTGGGGCGGTAGTACGCGCCCTTCCCGAGGTCTCCCTGTGGGGCCTCGCCGCCGGTCACGACGCGCGCGTAGTCCCGCGCCCGGTCGACGAAACCGGCCACCCGGTCGCGCTGGGTGTGCGAGATCAGCGGGCCGAGGTCGGTGCCGGGGGCGAACGGGTCGCCGAGGCGGACGCCGTCCATCAGCGCGGCGGTGCGCTCGACGAAGGCCTCGTACAGGGGGCGCTGCACATACGCGCGGGTGGCGGCCGTGCAGTCCTGCCCGGTGTTGATGAGCGAGCCCGCGACGGCGCCGTGCGCGGCGGCCTCGAGGTCGGCGTCGTCGAAGACGACGAAGGGTGCCTTGCCGCCGAGCTCCAGATGGATCCGCTTCACGGTGGCGGTGGCGATCTCGGCGACGCGCCGGCCGACGGCTGTGGACCCGGTGAAGGAGGTCATGGCGACGTCGGGGTGCCCGACGAGGTGCTCGCCGGCCTCCTTGCCGGTGCCGGTGACGATGTTGATCACGCCGTCGGGGAGCCCGGCGTCGGTGGCGGCCCGCGCGAACAGCAGGGAGGTGAGCGGGGTGAGCTCGGCCGGCTTGAGCACGACGGTGTTGCCCGCCGCGATCGCCGGGAGGATCTTCCAGGCGGCCATCTGCAGCGGGTAGTTCCAGGGGGCGATCGAGCCGACGACGCCGATGGGCTCCCGGCGTACGTAGGAGGTGTGGTCGCCGGAGTACTCCCCCGCCGACTGGCCCTGGAGGTGGCGGGCGGCCCCCGCGAAGAAGGCGGTGTTGTCGATCGTGCCCGGCACGTCGAACTCGCGGGTGAGCTTGAGCGGCTTGCCGCACTGGAGGGACTCCGCGCGGGCGAACTCCTCGGCGCGCTCGGCGAGGACGGCGGCGAAGCGGTGCAGGGCGTCGGACCGCTCGGCCGGGGTGGCACCCGACCAGCCGGGGAAGGCGGCGCGCGCGGCGGCGACGGCGGCGTCGACGTCGTCGGTTCCGGCCAGGTCGTAGGTGTACACCTCCTCGCCCGTGGCGGGGTCGACCACGGCGTGGGTGCGCCCCGAGGTCCCCTTCGCCGGGCGGCCCGCGATGAACTGGGCGCCGTCGGCGAAGCGGTCCTGGGCCGGGAATCGTTCCGGGGTCGGGTTGCCCGGGTTGTGCATGTCGCTCCCTCCGCGCCCCGGAGTGGGGCCGGCGTGGCTCAGGCTCGATTTGAGTGCCGATCCTGACAGAGCGGGTGGACTCCAACAAGTGATTCCGTTGTTGCCATTTGGTTACGCGACGGAATCTGTCGACCAGATGTCGAGTCGGCACGGAAAACCGAGGACGGGTTGTCGGTGGTGCGTGCCAGACTCGGGCACATGGCGAAGATCGATTCTTGGGATGTCCTGAAACAGGAGGTCCGCTCGGGGGCGAGGGTCAAGTACCTCCACTTCTGGGGGCACCGGCCGCTGCCGGACGGACGTGCCGGAGCGAGCTGTCTCAGCCAGTGGTGGCCGTCGCCGTTCACGGTGGACGGCGTGCGGTACGCGACGGCCGAGCACTGGATGATGGCGGGCAAGGCCCGGCTGTTCGGGGACGCGGAGGCGGAGCGGCGGGCGCTGGCCGCGGAGCACCCCGCCGAGGCGAAGAAGGCGGGCCGGCTGGTGCGCGGGTTCGACGACGCGGTGTGGGCGCGGGAGCGTTTCCGCATCGTCGTGGAGGGCTCCGTCCACAAGTTCGCCGCGCACCCGGAGCCGCGCGGCTTCCTGCTCGGCACCGGCGACCGGGTCCTGGTGGAGGCGAGCCCGGTGGACCGGGTGTGGGGCATAGGACTGGCCACGACCGACCAGGGCGCCTCCGACCCCGAGCGATGGAAGGGCCCGAACCTGCTCGGGTTCGCCCTGATGGAGGCGCGCGAGCGGCTGCGGGGCTTCGCGGACACCCCGTAGAGGGTGTCTCGCGGTGGCCGGCGGCTACAGGTTCGCGAAGACGGTGATCGTCAGCAGGCCCACGCCGAGGACGATGCCCGCGACACCGCAGATGATCCCGGCGAGCGCCTGCCCGGGGTTCGTGGCCTCGCCGCGTCGTGCCTTGCCGCGCCCGATCGCGCCGAAGATCAGCGCCAGCACACCGAGGACGATGGCGATCGGCCACAGGCAGAAGATCGCCGCGGAGATGATGCCGAGCACCAGTCCGGCCGTCCCCATGCCGTTGCTGGGCAGCGGGTGGTGCATCCCCGGCCAGCCGTAGGAGTAGCCGCCGGGCCCGTGCACCGGGCCGGGCACCGGCCCGCCCAGGTGGCCGGGATAGCCGTACGGCACCTGTCCGGGTCCCTCGGGCCCGATGGGCGGCGGCGGGACGGGCTCGCCGTACGAGGCGTAGGGCCCGGTGTCCGCCGGGGGCGCGAACGGGTCGGCCGCGGGACCGGGCGCCGCGGGGTGCGCCCAGGGCGACGCGCCCGGCTGCCCGGGGCCGCCCGGGGTGGGCAGGGCGGCGATCGTCCGCTGGTCGTGCACGGTGGGACCGGCCCAGGCCGGCGGCTCGTTCGCGGCGACGGTGTGTCCGGGTCCGTCCGGCGCGGGCGGCGCCCACGGGTTCCGCTCGTCCGTGGCCGGCGCGGCGGGGCTCCGTGTCTTCTCCAGCGAGGTCTTCGGGACCGCGGCCCCGTCCTCGGGCACCCCGGGGCCTTCCGGCGCCACCGGCGGCTGCGTGTCCTCGGACATGCGCGGAACCCCCTCAGTCATACGTGCCGTCATGCTAAGGCCCGGCCCTGTCGGCCGCGGCCCCGGCCTACGATGATCGCGAGTCACCGATCAGCCGATCACCCGCGTCCCGTCGCCGGCACCCCGGCCACGCGGACGCCGCTCCGGGGAGGAACCTTGACCGACCATCTCGTCGACGCCCACGCTCCGCGCGATCTGCACGCGTTCATCGCGGGGCTGCCGAAGGCCGAACTGCACGTCCACCACGTCGGCTCCGCCTCCCCCCGCATCGTCGCGGAACTCGCCGCCCGGCACCCCGACTCCCGGGTCCCCACCGACCCCGAGGCGCTGGCCGACTACTTCACCTTCACCGACTTCGCCCACTTCATCGAGGTCTACCTGTCCGTCGTCGACCTCATCCGCACCCCCGAGGACGTGCGGCTGCTGACCTACGAGGTGGCACGTGACCTGGCCCGGCAGCAGGTGCGCTACGCCGAACTCACGATCACGCCGTTCTCCTCCACCCGGCGCGGCATCGACGAGCGGGCCTTCATGGAGGCGATCGAGGACGCCCGCAAGGCGGCCGAGGCCGAGTTCGGGACCGTGCTGCGGTGGTGCTTCGACATCCCCGGCGAGGCCGGACTGGAGTCGGCGGAGGAGACCGCGCGGCTCGCCACGGACGACCGGCTGCGCCCGGAGGGCCTGGTCTCCTTCGGGCTCGGCGGCCCGGAGATCGGGGTGCCGAGGCCGCAGTTCAAGCCGTACTTCGACCGGGCGATCGCGGCCGGGCTGCACTCCGTGCCACACGCCGGGGAGACGACCGGCCCGCAGACGATCTGGGACGCGCTCACCGAGCTGCGCGCCGAGCGCATCGGCCACGGCACGAGTGCCGCGCAGGACCCGAAACTGCTCGCGCACCTCGCCGAGCACCGGATCCCGCTCGAGGTGTGCCCGACGTCCAACATCGCCACGCGCGCGGTGCGAACGATCGAGGAGCACCCGCTTCCGCGGTTCGTGGAGGCGGGGGTGCTCGTCACGGTCAACTCCGACGACCCGCCGATGTTCGGCACCGACCTCGGCAACGAGTACGCCGTCGCCGCCCGTCTCCTCGGCCTCGACGAGCGCGGCCTGGCCGACCTGGCGAAGAACGCCGTGACCGCGTCGTTCCTGGACGAGGCCGGCAAGGCCCGGATCGCCGCGGAGATCGACACCTACACGACCGGGTGGCTCACGCCCTGAGCGACCACAATGGCCCCATGGACCACGTGACCGCCGTCGCCCACCGCGGCGACCCCTATCGCGTCCGCGAGAACACCCTCGGCTCGCTGCGCTCCGCGCTCGCCCTGGGCGCGGACGCGGTGGAGATCGACGTACGGCTCACCCGGGACGGGGTGCCGGTGCTGCTGCACGACGCGACGCTGGAGCGGCTCTGGGGGCACGACCGGCCGCTGCTCTCCCTGTCGGCGGCGGAGGTGCGGGGGCTGACCGAAGGCGGGGTGCCCGCGCTGGAGGAGGCGCTCGCGGTGTCCGACGGGAGCCGGATGATGCTCGACCTGCCCGGCGCCCCCGAGCCGCGGGCGGTACGGCGGATCGTGGAGGTCGTGCGCGCGTGCGGCGCGCAGGACCGGGTGTACTACTGCGCGGGCGCCCCCGCCATGCTCGCGGTCCGGGCCGCCGACCCGGCCGCCGAGATCGCGCTGACCTGGACGACGAAGGCGCCGCCGCGCGCCGGTCTGCTGGACGCGGTCCGGCCGCGCTGGCTCAACTACCGCTTCGGCCTGGTGGATCACGCGCTCGCCGAGGGGGTCCACCGGGCCGGGTATCTCCTGTCCGCCTGGACCCCGGACACCCGGCGTTCCATGCGCCGCCTGCTGGACGCCGGCGTGGACTCGGTCACGACGAACCGCGTGGACGCCCTGCTGGCCGAGCGCGAGCGTGGCCGCCGGTCCGGGCACACCCGCGGGCGCGGACGCCCGTAGGGGCCATCCCCCATCAACGCCCTTGCCGCGGAGGGCATTTGCTCGGGGCCCGCTCAGGGTCCCGGCCCTCCTCGGCGACGATCCGGCTCCGGCCGGTCCGGCCCGACGATGATCACGCACCGTCCGCCGGACCCCCGGTCCACTCGTCGCCCAGGAGCAGCAGATGCCCGTACGCCCGTTCCCCGCGCTCGTCACCTCCGCGCTCGCCCTCGCCCTGACCGCACTGCCGCTGGCCGGCACCGCGTCCGCCCGGCCCGTCTCCTCGTCGTGCTCCGCGCGGGCGGTCGAGGCCGCCGACCCGTACGGCCCCGACGTCGAAGCCCTGTGCGCGGCGCTGAAGGGGCTGCCCGACCACGACGCCACGGCCGCGCTGATCCGCGTGGGCGGACGGGGCGGCTGGCACGGGGTGGCGGGCGTGCGGGACATCAGGTCGGGGGCGCCCGCCCTGGAGGACGCCCGTTTCCGGGCCGGTTCCACGACGAAGATCGTCACGGCGGCGATCGTGCTGCAACTGGCGGCGGAGGGCCGGCTCTCGCTCGACGGCACCGTGCAGCGGTATCTGCCCGGTCTGCTCAGCGACGACTTCGCGCCCATCACCGTACGGCAGTTGCTGAACTTCACCAGTGGTCTCCAGCCGGGCGCCTCCCTCGGCGACGACGTCGACACCGGCTACGCGCACCGGTTCGAGACGCTGACTCCCCGGGAAGTCGTGGCCGCGTCGGTGGCCGAAGGTCCCGATCCGGAGCACGCGCCGGGAGAGTTCCAGCGGTACGGCAACATCCACTACACCGTGCTGGGCCTGCTGATCGAGAAGGTCACCGGCGACTCGTACGCCCATCAGGCGGCCGTGCGGATCTTCCGTCCGCTCGGCATGCGGCACACGTCCTTCCCGGCCGGACCCGACCCGCGCATCCACGGTCCGCACAACCGGGGCTACGACTGGATCGACGGGCGGCTCGTCGACGTGACCGAGTGGAACATGAGCGACCGGTTCGCGGCGGGCGATCTGATCTCCACCACGGCCGATCTGGAGCGGCTCGTGGTCGCCCTGTTCCGCGGCCGGGTGGTGCCCGAGCCGCAGCTCGAGGAGATGTTCACGGTTCCGGACGTCGACGGCGCCACCATGGGCGCCGGCCTGGAGCGCTTCGAGCTGAACGGCAAGGTGATCTGGGGCAAGACGGGCTCGCGGCCCGGCTACCACACCGTGGTCGCGGCCACCCGCGACCTGTCGCGGACCGTCGTGTACTCGGTCGGGTCGACCGACGCGAAGGGCGACGGCCTGGCCATCGCCCAGCGCTTCGCCTTCCCCGCCTTCAACCGCTGACGGCGGCGGCGGGGGCCCCGGGGACGGGTGCCCCTGCCAGCGCCTCCAGCCGCTTGATCCTGCGGCGCACGACGTACAGCGGGATCACCCCGACGGCGCCGAACGACATGTCGATCACCGACCACCACAGTGGGATGCCGCGGATCGGCCCGCAGATCAGGGCGAGCGGGATGATGCCGGCGCAGGCGATCATGCCGAACTCGACCACCCAGATGTTGCGGACCGGGTCGCGGTAGGGGCCGTAGAAGGCGACCGCGATGACGAGATGGGCGAAGGCCAGCCAGTCCGTGCCGTAGAGGAGGAAGGGGTGTTCGGCGTCGGCGGTGTCGAGTCCGTGCCGGACCCGTTCGATCCACTCCGTCAGGCCGGGCAGGCTCTCCTGGACGGACAGCGCCCGCAACAGGTCCTCCGTCCAGTGCAGTTCGTGGACGAGGGGGAAGGCCGTGGCGCCGCTGAGCACCAGGCAGACGACGAAGAGGACCAACCAGACACGGATGCCCTTGAGCAGGGCGGCTCTGTCGCTCATGGCGTAGAGCCTACGCCCGAGTTGAACATGTTCAAAAGCGGGTTCCGGCCCGGCGGGGTTCAGCGCGTCCTCGGCGAGCATCCGTAGACAGACCGGTCCTACGATGTCCACGGGGCGAACGGAGGAACGATGGCCCTCGACGAGAGCGCGCGCGCCTTTGTGAAGAAGCGATGGGCGGCCCGCGCCGCCCTGGTCGCCGCCGGGCTCGCCCTGCTCGTGCCGCTGGTGCACGGCGGCTTCGTCGGTGTCCTGCTCCTGGTGGCCGCGGCGGTCGGCCTGGCCGTCAGCACGGTCGCGCTGTGGTGGACGCTGACCCTGCGCGGCCCTCTGCGCTGGGTCGCCGCGCTGGTGGCGCTGATCGTGCCGGCCGCGCTCGTCGCCCTGTTCGCGGTCACCCTCCTGTGGTCCCTGCTCGTGTCCGTGGCGCTGTGGGCGGTGGCCGTCTGGAGCGGGCGGTACGCGCTGGGGAGCGCGGAACCCTCGCGGGTGCGGGTGATGCGCGAGCGCAGGGCACTGCCCGTACGGCGGCCCTTCCTGATCATGAACCCCGCCTCGGGCGACGGGAAGGTGGGCCGCTTCGAGCTGAAGGAGAAGGCCGAGCGGCTCGGCGCCCAGGTCGTCCTCCTCGATCCCGGGCGGCGGCAGGACGTCACCGCGCTGGCCCGCGACGCCGTCGCGAACGGGGCCGACCTGCTCGGGGTCGCGGGCGGCGACGGCACCCAGGCACTGGTCGCGGCGGTCGCCGCCGAGCACGACCTGCCGTTCCTGGTGATCAGCGCCGGCACCCGCAACCACTTCGCCATGGACCTCGGCCTGGACCGGGACGACCCCTCCACCTGCCTCGACGCGCTCACCGACGGCGTGGAGCTGCGCGTCGACCTCGGCTTCGCCGGCGACCGGCCCTTCGTCAACAACGCGTCCTTCGGGGCGTACGCGGCCATCGTGCAGAACCCCGGCTACCGGGAGGCCAAGATCGGCACGAGTCTGGAGCTGCTGCCCGACCTGCTCCTCGGCGAGGAGGGTCCGCGGCTGACCGCCCAGGCCGGGGACATCACGCTCGACGCCCCCCAGGCCGTGCTCATCAGCAACAACGTCTACCGCACCGACGACCCCTTCGGCCTCGGCTACCGCGACCGCCTCGACGGCGGGGTGCTCGGCGTCCTCGGCATCCGGGTGGACAGCGCCGCCCAGGCCGCCGCGCTGCTGCTGACGCCGGGCCCGCACGGCCTCACCCTGGTCACCGCGCGCGAGGTGGTCGTGGACGCCGACCGCCCCGAGATCGAGGCCGGTGTCGACGGTGAGGCGCTGATGCTGCCCGCCCCGGTGCGCTGCCGTGTCGAGCCGGGCGCCCTGCGCGTCCGCGTCCCGCGCCGGCGCCCCGGTGTCCCCCGCCGCAAGGCCCGCCTGGACTGGCGCCGGCTGGGCCGGCTGGCGGCCACGGTGGGCCGCACCGCCGTCCATCACCGGCATCACACCGGGTGACCTCGCCGGAACGACTCCTTCCGGCGCATCGGGGACCCCTCCGGGGCGGCGCGGCGGCCGCGGGCCGCGTCCGTGCCGTGCGCGCCGGTGGCGATCCCCGCCGGTCACGTCGGCCGGTTCCGGGGCCGCCGGGCGGACGGTGAGGGGCGCGGCCCGGCGCTCGCCGCCATCGTGACCGGCCGGCTGACGCCGGTCGTCTGCCTGCTCGCGATGCCGGCCTTCGTGGGGCCGGTGGCCGGGCTCGTCCTCACGGGCGCCCGCCCCGGGGCGGGAGACGGCGCGGCCCCGCTCCCGGCGTGTGCCGGATGCGGGGCCGCGTCGCGCGCCGGGGAAAACCGGGCGTCAGGCGTCCAGGGACGTCATGACGTGCTTGATGCGCGTGTAGTCGTCGAAGCCGTACGCCGAGAGGTCCTTGCCGTAGCCGGACTTCTTGAAGCCGCCGTGCGGCATCTCCGCGACCAGCGGGATGTGGGTGTTGATCCACACGCAGCCGAAGTCGAGGGCCTTGGACATGCGCATCGCGCGGCCGTGGTCCTTGGTCCACACCGAGGAGGCGAGCGCGTACTCGACGCCGTTCGCCCACTCGATCGCCTGGGCCTCGTCCGTGAACGACTGGACGGTGATGACCGGCCCGAAGACCTCGTTCTGGATGATCTCGTCGTCCTGCTTCAGCCCGGAGACGACGGTCGGCGCGTAGAAGTACCCCTTGTCGCCGACCTGGTGGCCACCCGCCTCGACCTTGGCGTGCGCGGGCAGCCGCTCGATGAACCCGGCGACCTGCTTGAGCTGGTTCGGGTTGTTGAGCGGGCCGAACAGCACGTCCTCGTCGTCGGGCTGACCGGTCTTGGTGTCGGCGGCGGCCTTGGCGAGCGCCCGTACGAACTCGTCGTGGATCGACTCCTGGACGAGCACGCGGGTGGCGGCCGTACAGTCCTGGCCGGCGTTGAAGAAGCCCGCGACGGAGATGTCCTCGACGGCCTTGGAGATGTCGGTGTCCTGGAAGACGACGACCGGGGCCTTGCCGCCCAGCTCCAGGTGGACCCGCTTGAGGTCCTTGGCGGCCGACTCGGCGACCTGCATGCCCGCGCGGA
Source organism: Streptomyces sp. NPDC046859 (assembly GCF_040645135.1). NCBI lineage: Bacteria > Bacillati > Actinomycetota > Actinomycetes > Kitasatosporales > Streptomycetaceae > Streptomyces > Streptomyces sp. NPDC046859. The sequence goes on along the minus strand of NZ_JBEYXR010000011.1, from coordinate 123,810 downwards.
CCGAGCCGGTGATCGAGGCCATCGCCGGGACGGGGTGCTCGACCATCATGCGGCCGGTGTCGCGGTCGCCGGTGATGACGTTGAAGACGCCCTTGGGCAGGATCGCGCCGATGATCTCGGCGATCAGGACGGTCGACGCGGGGGTCGTGTCCGACGGCTTCAGGACGACCGTGTTGCCCGCGGCGAGGGCCGGGGCGAACTTCCACACGGCCATCATCATCGGGTAGTTCCAGGGCGCGACCTGCGCGCAGACGCCGATCGGCTCACGGCGCACGATCGAGGTCAGGCCCTCCATGTACTCGCCGGCCGAGCGGCCCTCCAGCATCCGCGCCGCGCCGGCGAAGAAGCGGATCTGGTCGACCATCGGCGGGATCTCCTCGGACCGCGTCAGGCCGATCGGCTTGCCGGTGTTCTCCACCTCGGCGGCGATCAGGTCCTCGGCGCGCTCCTCGAAGGCGTCCGCGATCTTCAGCAGGGCCTTCTGGCGTTCGGCGGGGGTGGCGTCGCGCCAGGCCGGGAAGGCCCGCGCCGCCGCCTCCATGGCGGCGTCGACGTCCGCCTGTCCGGACAGCGCCGCGGTCGCGTACGCCTCACCCGTCGCGGGGTTGACCACCTCGGTGGTCCGTCCGTCGGCGGCGTCCCGGAACTCACCGTCGATGTAGTTGCGCAGACGACGCAGCTCGGTGCTCACTGCCGGCCTCCTGTCAGGGTCTTCACTGGTGTACCGATGGTCCACTCTCTGAGACACCCACCCTAATCGGCAGGCCGACGTTTTCAACACCCCTGCCACCCCCACATCTGCGAAATCCGCAGGTATCACGCATGTGAACAACGAATTTCATCGCCTCGACCTTGCGGAACTGTCGAGACGTCGTGCAGAGTGACGTCGTGGCCAGTCGAAGCGCAGAGCACAGGGACTCCCGCGAGTCCAGGAACGGCGGAGGTCCCCAGCTGGACGCCGTCTCCCTCGCCATCATCCAGCAGCTCCAGGAGGACGGCCGCCGGCCGTACGCCGCGATCGGCAAGGCCGTCGGCCTGTCCGAGGCCGCCGTGCGCCAGCGCGTCCAGAAGCTGCTCGACCAGGGCGTCATGCAGATCGTCGCCGTCACGGACCCGCTGACCGTCGGCTTCCGCCGGCAGGCGATGGTCGGCGTGAACGTCGAGGGTGACGTGGAGTCCGTGGCCGACGCGCTGACGGCCATGTCCGAGTGCGAGTACGTGGTGATGACCGCCGGCTCCTTCGACCTGATGGTGGAGATCGTCTGCGAGGACGACGACCACCTCCTCGACGTCATCAACCGGCGCATCCGGACTGTCCCGGGCGTGCGTTCGACGGAGAGCTTCGTCTACCTCAAGCTCAAGAAGCAGACCTACATGTGGGGAACCCGATAACCGTGAGCACCAAGGACCTCAGCCGCACCGCGTACGACCACCTGTGGATGCACTTCACCCGCATGTCCTCGTACGAGAACTCGCCGGTCCCGACGATCGTCCGGGGCGAGGGCACCTACATCTACGACGACAAGGGCAAGCGGTACCTGGACGGTCTCGCGGGTCTGTTCGTCGTCCAGGCCGGCCACGGCCGCACGGAGCTGGCGGAGACCGCCCTCAAGCAGGCGCAGGAGCTGGCGTTCTTCCCGATCTGGTCGTACGCCCACCCGAAGGCCGTGGAGCTGGCGGAGCGCCTGGCCGACCACGCCCCGGGCGACCTGAACAAGGTCTTCTTCACCACCGGCGGCGGTGAGGCGGTCGAGACCGCCTGGAAGCTCGCCAAGCAGTACTTCAAGCTGGTCGGCAAGCCCACCAAGTACAAGGTCATCTCCCGCGCGGTCGCCTACCACGGCACCCCGCAGGGCGCTCTGTCCATCACCGGCCTGCCCGCCCTGAAGGCCCCGTTCGAGCCGCTGGTCCCCGGCGCGCACAAGGTGCCGAACACCAACATGTACCGCGCCCCGATCCACGGCGACGACCCGGAGGCCTTCGGCCGCTGGGCCGCCGACCAGATAGAGCAGCAGATCCTCTTCGAGGGCCCGGACACGGTCGCCGCGGTCTTCCTGGAGCCCGTGCAGAACGCCGGCGGCTGCTTCCCGCCCCCGCCCGGCTACTTCCGGCGGGTCCGCGAGATCTGCGACCAGTACGACGTGCTGCTCGTCTCGGACGAGGTCATCTGCGCCTTCGGCCGCCTGGGCACGATGTTCGCCTGCGACAAGTTCGACTACGTGCCGGACATGATCACCTGCGCCAAGGGAATGACCTCGGGCTACTCCCCGATCGGCGCGTGCGTCATCTCCGACCGCATCGCCGAGCCGTTCTACAAGGGCGACAACACCTTCCTGCACGGCTACACCTTCGGCGGCCACCCCGTGTCCGCGGCCGTGGGTCTCGCCAACCTCGACCTGTTCGAGCGCGAGAACCTCAACCAGCACGTCCTCGACAACGAGGGCGCGTTCCGCTCCACCCTGGAGAAGCTGCACGACCTGCCGATCGTCGGCGACGTCCGCGGCAACGGCTTCTTCTACGGCATCGAGCTGGTCAAGGACAAGGCGACGAAGGAGTCCTTCAACGACGAGGAGACCGAGCGCGTCCTGTACGGCTTCCTGTCCAAGAAGCTCTTCGAGAACGGCCTGTACTGCCGTGCCGACGACCGCGGCGACCCGGTCGTCCAGCTGGCCCCGCCGCTGATCTCGGACCAGAGGACGTTCGACGAGATCGAGCAGATCCTGCGCGCCACCCTCTCGGAGGCGTGGACCAAGCTCTGATCCACCGCGGCCCGTCGGCGGGGGTGCGCCCGTAGGAGTGAGAAGGGTGCACCCCCGCCGCGTGCTGTCCGACGTTCGACGCCCCGGTCCTTAGCGTGCCTGGTAACCGATCGGCCCTGTCTTCGTTCCCCCGGACGGGGGAACGGCACGGGAACTACGGATCTGAACCGAGGTGTACGCCATGGTGGCTCCGCCGGACAACGACGTGCTCTGGGCACGCGCCCTGCACTATTCGTACGACGACGGCTCGCCCGCGCTCAGCGGCGTCTCGCTCGGGGTCCAGGAGGGCGAGATCCTCGCCGTGGTCGGCCCCCGCGGCAGCGGCAAGACTGCCCTTCTGCAGTGTCTGTCGGGACTGACCCCGGCGGGCGACGGCGAGGTCTGGTTCAACAGCGTGCCGGTGCACACCATGGGGGCGCAGGCCCGCGACCGGCTCCGCCGCGACCGCTTCGCCTGGATCGGCCCCACCCCCTCACTGGTCCCCGAACTGAACGTCTGGGAGAACACCGCCCTGCCCCTGATGCTGCGCGGCACCGGCCGGCGCCACGCCAAGACGGCCGCGCTGGAGTGGCTGGAGCGCCTGGACGTCGGAGACGCCGCCCGCAAGCGCCCGCACCAGCTGGTCCGGGCCGAACGCCAGCGCGTCAGCATCGCCCGTGCCCTGGCCCCCGCGCCCCAGGTGCTCTTCGCCGACGAGCCGACGGCACCCCTGCACCGCGCCGACCGCACCCAGGTGCTGCGCACCCTGACGACGGCGGCCCGCTCGCACGGCATCACGGTCGTCCTGACCGGCCACGACACCGAGTGCGCGGCGTTCGCCGACCGCACCATCGCCCTGCTCGACGGACGGCGCGTGAACACCGTGCACCTGCCCCCCGTCCCCGACACGGAAGGCCGGGCGGCGTGCTCGCTCTCCGCCTGACCCGCGGCGCCCGGCCCGCCGTCCAGCTGCGCCGCCTGCTGGTCACGGCGGCCTCGGCGGGCACCGGCTTCCTGCTGCTGTGCGCCCTGGGCTACGCCCTGTCCCACCCCGACTCCCCCGCCGACGCGACCGCGCGGCTCGCCTGGTGCCTCCCCCCGCTCGCCGCGACCGTCCATCTCGCGGTGGCCGTCGCCCGCACCGATCCCGGCACCCGGCCGCGTCCCGGGCTCGCCGCGGTCGGCCTCGGCCCGGCGCGCCTGATGCTGGTCTCGGTCACCACCACGGCCCTGTCCTGCGTCCTCGGCTCGATGCTGGCCCTGCTGGTCTTCCTGCATCTGCGCGGCGACCTCACCGGCATGCCGTTCGACGGGGCGGCCCCGGAGGCGCTCGCGGCGGGCACCCCGCTGCCGGTGCCCGGCTCACTGACCCTGCTGGCCCTGGTGCCGGCGATCGCGTCGGCCGGCGTGGCGTTCGTCCTGCGGCCCAAGGGGCTCGGCCCCGCACCCGACGGCGGCGTCAGGCGGTCGTACGGCCGCTTCGGGGGGACCGGGCGCCCGGCCACCCGGGAGACCTCCGCGCCCTCCGGCCGGTTCCGCGCGCGGGTGCGCGAGGCCGTGCGGGGCACGGGCCCCGATCAGGAGCCGGAGCCCGCGCACGGCACCGTGGCCGTCGAGGCGCCCCCCGCCGAGCCCGCCCCGGACGGACTCCCCGCGCTCCCGGAGCCGCGCCCCGCGCCCAAGGGCCTGCCGTGGGGCGTGGCGGTGCTCACCGCGGGCCTGGCCGTGGAGACGTACGCCGCCGGCGCGGCGGACGACAGCGGTCCCGCCCTGCCCGCGGCACTGCCCGCCGGCCCCACCGGGGTGCTGGTGGGCTGGCTGCTCACGGCGGTGGGCCTCGCGCTGGCCGCCCCCGGAGTCGCCCACCTGTGCGGCCTGGTGCTGCAGGCCCTGCGCCCCGGGCCACTGCGGCTGCTGGCGGGCCGGGGCCTGATGGCGGAGGCCACCCGGATCGGACGCCCCCTCGGCGTCGTGTGCGCCGTCGCCTCGGCGGCGTACGCCATGACCCCGCTGCCGGACCCCGGCTCCTTCGGTCCGCTCACCGCGCTGGGCGCCGCCGTGGTCATCGGCTGTGCCGTGGCCACGCTGCTCACGGCCGCCGTCGAGGCCCGGCAGGAGCGCGCCGACACCACGGAGGCCCTGCTGCGCCTCGGCGCCCCGGCGGGGACGCTGCGCGGCGCGGCGGCCCTGCGCGCCGGTGCCCTGCTCGCCGTCTTCGGCCCGCTGACCCTGGTCGTGGCCGAGCTGGCCGCGCTGCCCCTGACCCGCTGACCCCCACCGCCGGAAAAAGAATCCCGGGCGGCGATGAGTTCCGCGGGGCCCTCGGGTCTACCTCACCGAACAGCGACGAACCGATGGGAGAGACCCCGATGACCGCCCCCGCGTACCAGCAGATGATCTTCGTCAACCTGCCCGTGGACGACCTCGACGCGTCGAAGAAGTTCTTCACGGAGCTGGGTTACTCGATCAACCCGCAGTTCAGCGACGAGAAAGCGGCGTCGGTCGTGATCAGCGACACCATCGTCGCGATGCTGCTCACCAAGCCGTTCTACGCGAGCTTCACCAAGAAGGAGATCGCGGACGCCACCACGACCAGCGAGGTGCTGATCTGCCTGAGCGCGGAGAGCCGCGCCAAGGTGGACGAGCTGGTGGAGAAGGCTGTCGCGGCCGGCGGCACCGCGTCGGACCAGGTCCAGGACATGGGCTTCATGTACGGCCGCGCCTTCGACGACCTCGACGGGCACACCTGGGAGGTCGTGTGGATGGACCCGGCGGCCGTCGAGGGCTGACGCACACCCCGGTGAGCGAAGCCGGGAGCGGGGGAATCGGCGACCGACGGCAGCGCGGCGAGGCGCGGTGCCGGGCGCCGGGAGCCCGGCCTGATCGACAGGACAGCCCCTAGCATGGGCGGGTGCAGACGATGCCCGCCCATGCGGCCCACCACGACGACCATGAGATAGAGACGCTCGAGGAGTTCGACGCGATCGTCTCGGCGCGCGGCTCCCTGGCCGGGTTCCGTGTCCAGGCAGTCGATCTGACGGACCGTACGCGCGAACTGCTCACCACCGGTGCCGCGGGCGCGGTCTTCCTCGGCTGCCCGATGCGTGAGGACGCGGCCGCCAAGGTGCGCGCCGAGGGCGCCCTGGTCTTCCCGCCCGTCCCGGACCTGCCCTTCGACCCCTACCGGGGGCACGTCTACACGCCGGACGAGCTGTTCGCGTCCCTGGCCGACGGCTACGAGGCCACGCCGGACGCCCGCGCCTACGCCTGGCTCCAGCGCACGAAGGCCGACCGGGACGTGTACGCCTCCACGCTGCGCGCGCTGCACGACGACGCCGTGTCCGACGCCCTGGACGAACTCCTGTCCGACGCACGGGTGGTGGGCGTGATGGGGGGTCATGCGATGCGCCGCGGCACCCGCGAGTACGAGGGGGCCGTCCGGCTCGGCCGGGAGCTGGCGCGCACCGGTCTGACGGTCGCGACCGGCGGCGGCCCCGGCGCGATGGAGGCGGCCAACCTCGGCGCCTATCTCGCCCCCTACGGCGACGAGGAACTGGGCGACGCGCTGCGGCTGCTCGCCAAGGCGCCGGGGTTCACGCCGTCCGTCACCGAGTGGGCGTCGGTCGCCTTCGAGGTGCGGGCACGACTGCCCCGGGGCGGCCGCTCGGTCGGCATCCCGACCTGGTTCTACGGCCATGAGCCGCCGAACCCCTTCGCCTCCCACATCGGCAAGTACTTCTCCAACGCCACCCGCGAGGACGGCTTGTTGGCGCGGTCCACGGCGGGTGTCGTCTTCCTGCCCGGGGCCGCCGGCACCGTCCAGGAGGTCTTCGACAACGCGACGCCCAACTACTACGCGTCGCGCGGCGAACCCACCCCGATGGTCCTGGTGGACCGGACGCACTGGACCGAGCGACTGCCCGTGTGGCCCCTGCTCCAGTCGCTCGCGCGGGGTCGGACGATGGAGACGCGGATCGCCCTCGTCGACCGGATCGAGGAGGCGCCGGAGGCCTTGAAACGTCTCCTCGGTTAATAAGAGGGCAAAGCCAACGCCTGTAGGCTGCATATGCGTTGACAGTGCTTATGCGACGCTTATAAATCTGTGAGTCTCACGGGAACGGTGATGTCCCGTCACCGCTCTCTTCCAACCCCCCTCAGTGGTGTAACTCCCGTAAGGACAAACGTGTCCATAAACCGCCGTACTGTCGCACGCTCCGTGCGGGCCCTGGGCGTGGCGTCCGCCTCGGCCGCGCTGGCCCTCTCCGTCGCGGGCAACGCGCTCGCGTGCGACATCAGTGAATTCTCCGCCGAAGCCAAGTGCGACGGCGACAAGGGTGTCATCACGGTCACCGACAAGGACCCCAGCGGTGTTCCGGCGACGGTCACCGTGTTCCTGCAGAACAACGGCGCCGACCTCGAGAAGGTCGGCGAGCAGACGGTCAAGGGCTCGCGCGAGGGCGTCACCATCACCTTCGCCGAGGACTGGAAGCCGAACGCCGAGTACCGCGTGCACGTCAAGGCCGCGGGCTACGTCGACCAGGACATCAAGCCGAACCTGACGACGCCGTCCACCGCCTGCAAGAAGGACGAGGAGAAGCCCCCGGCTCCGTCGGACACGCCGACGCCGACGCCGTCGGACTCCGCCTCGACCCCGGCCGAGGAGACCGAGACCCCGGCTCCGGCGCCGTCCGAGAGCGCGTCCACCGCTCCGGCGGAGAACGCCCCGTCCCCGGCGGCCGGTGACTCCAACCTGGCCGAGACCGGTGCGAACTCCAACACCGGTCTGATCGCGGGCATCGCGGTCGCGCTGGTCGCCGTCGGCGGTGGCGCGGTCTTCTTCGGCCTGCGTCGCCGTGGGGCCAAGAGCGAGGGCTGATCCGGCCCTTCCGTGACACCGTTGTGGCCCGTCCCCGTCCCGGGGGCGGGCCACAGCCGTCCCCGGGCGCGGGCTCAGCCGAACGTCGCCCGCTCCAGCCAGAACTCCAGCAGCTCCCGCTCGCCGAGGACCTCCAACCGCACGCTGTCCAGGGGCAGTCGGCGGTAGAAGGCCAGCAGGACGTCGGTGAGGGTGCCGCGCAGCGCCACCGTCGCCTTCTCGTGCCCGCGCCGCCACCCGATCGTCTCCCCGTCCAGGTCGACGACCCACTCGGCGTCCACGCCGGGCGTGGGGTCGGTGGCGTGCAGATGGATGCTCGCGCCGGGCCTACGCAGCTCGCGCGAGGGGTCGTCGGGGATGGTCCGCTGCGCCCACCGCACGATCTCCAGCCACTCGTCGATCGCGTCGGCCGCGATCTCCGGTGCCACCTCGTACGGCAGGCCCGCGGCGAGCGTCGCGTCGGCGCGGTGGACGGTGAGTTCGTGCGTCATCCGCCGGGCCCAGAACCCGGAGGTGGGGATCCCGGCCCAGGACCACACCGCGGTGTCAGGACCGGCCTCCCGCAGCGTGCCCACGAGCAGGTCGCCGGTCTCCGCCAGCCAGGCGTCGAGCGCGGCGGGGTCGCCCTGCGCGTCGGGTCCCTGGGCGCCCGGCACGGTCTCCTCCGGGATCTCCCGCTCGGCGCGCGTGCGCACCATCAGCTCCACCCAGCGCAGGGCCTCCCCCGTGTGCCGGACGAGCTGCTCCAGCGACCAGTCGGGGCAGGTCGGCACGGTGGCCGACAGGTCGGCACCGGAGGTCACCACCGCCCTCAGCAGGCCCACCTGGTGATCTATCTCGTCGCAGTAGCGATCGTGTGCGAGCAGCGTCATGCCCGCACCCTAGGCGCCGGTGATCAGTCGAGCACCACGATTTCCGCCGCGTCGAACTCGACGCCGACCACGTCCCCGACCTCCGGCGCCTCCCGCAGCGCGCAGGCGGCCTCCAGACGCGGCGCGTCCTCCGGCTGCAGGTGCAGGGCGACGTGCGTGCCCCTGAACGTCCGCGCGGCGACCGTGCACCGCAGTCCCTCGTCGGGCGCGACGAGCCGCACCCCGGCCGGCCGTACCAGCAGGGGCCGGATGCCCTGAGCGGCGTTCCCACCGACCGGGAGCTTGCCCCAGGGGGTGTCCGCGGCCTCACCGGCGACCGTCCCCTCGACCACGTTGTCGAAGCCGAGGAAGCGGGCCACGAACGGGTCCGCCGGGTGCTGCCACACCTCGAGCGGCGTCCCGGTCTGGGCGATCCTGCCGTCCCGCATCACCACCACCCGGTCGGCCAGCGCGAACGCCTCCCCCTGGTCGTGGGTGACGGCCAGCACGGTGGTACCCAACCGCCCGAACAGTTCCCGCAGTTCGACCACCAGCCGCTCCCGCAGCGAGCGGTCCAGCTGCCCCAGCGGCTCGTCCAGCATCAGCAGCCGCGGCCGGGGCGCGAGGGCACGGGCCAGCGCCACCCGCTGCTGCTCGCCGCCGGACAGGGAGGCGACGGCACGCCCGGCGGCGCCCGGCAGTCCCACCAGCTCCAGCAACTCGTGCACGCGCCCGGCCTGTTCACGCCGGGACGCCCCGTGCATCCGGGCGCCGAAGGCCACGTTGCCGCCGACGTCCCGCTGCGGGAACAGCTGGTGGTCCTGGAACATCAGGCCGACACCGCGCCGGTGCGCGGGCACCCCGGCCTGGTCGCGCCCGTCCAGCGTCACCCGGCCGGCGTCCAGGGGCTGCAGCCCCGCCACAGCCCGCAGCAGCGTCGACTTGCCGCTGCCGCTCGGCCCCAGCACGCACACGATCTCGTGCTCGGCGACATCCAGGTCGACGGCGTCGAGCACCGCCCGCCCTCCGAAGCGGACCGTCGCGTCCGTAAGGCTCAGCAGCATCTAGAACTCCCCCGTCCGGTCGGTGCGCAGCCGCTCCAGGACCAGGAGCGCCACCGCGCACACCACCATCAGCACCGTCGAAAGGGCCATCGCCTGGCCGTAGTTGAGGTCACCCGCGCGTCCCAGCAGCCGGGCCACCGCGACCGGCAGCGTCGGGTTGTCGGGCCGTGCGATGAACACGGTCGCGCCGAACTCGCCGAGCGACACCGCGAAGGCGAACCCGGCCGCGATCAGCAGCGCCCGGCGCACCATCGGCAGGTCGATCTCCCGCCACACCCGCCAGGGAGAGGCGCCGAGGACCGCGGCCGCCTCCCGCAGCCGGTCGTCGACGGCCCGCAGCACGGGCAGCATGGTCCGTACGACGAAGGGCACTCCGACCAGCGCCTGCGCGAGCGGCACCAGGATCCAGCTGCTTCTCAGGTCGAGCGGCGGCTCGTCCAGGGAGATCAGGAATCCGAAGCCGACGGTCACCGCGGACACCCCGAGCGGCAGCATCAGCAGCGCGTCGAAGCCCCGGACGAACCGGCCGGCGTCCCGCCGGGTCAGTGCGGCCGCCGCCAGTCCGCCGACCAGCACCGCGATGAGGGTGGCGACGACGGCGTACTGGAGCGAGTTGCCGATCGCCTCGATCGGCGCGACGAGGAAGACCCCGCCGTCGGCCTCGGTGAGCGCCCGGTAGTAGCCGAGGCCGGGCGCGTCCAGCGAGCGGCGCACCAGGACGGCCGGCGGCAGCACCAGCAGGACGGCGACGACGGCCAGGACCCCGGCGAGCAGCGCCCACTGCCCGGCACCGCGCGGTCGCCGCGCCGTCACGGACGCGTCGACCAGACGCAGGGTGCTCTCCCGCCGCCGTACGGTCCAGGCGTGCACGGCGAGGACCGAGCCGACCGCCAGGAACTGCACGATCGTCAGCACGGCGGCCGTGGATAGGTCGAAGATCTCGGAGGTCTGCCGGTAGATCTCGACCTCCAGGGTGGAGAACGCCGGACCGCCGAGGATCTGGACCACGCCGAAGGAGGTGAAGGTGAACAGGAAGACCATGAGCGCGGCGGCGGCCACGGCCGGCCCGAGCGCCGGCAGGGTGACGGTCCGCCAGGCGGTCCACCGGGACGCCCCGAGCATCCGCGCGGCCTCCTCCTGCCGGGGATCCAGCTGGGCCCAGAGGCCGCCCACCGTCCGTACGACGACGGCGTAGTTGAAGAAGACGTGCGCGAGCAGGATGGCCCACACGGTGGTGTCCAGCCGTACGCCCCACAGCTCGTCCAGCAGCCCGCCGCGGCCCACGAGCGCGAGGAACGCCGTGCCGACGACGACCGTCGGCAGCACGAACGGCACGGTCACCACCGCCCGCAGGACCTGTTTGCCGGGGAAGTCGAAACGGGCGAAGACATAGGCGCCGGGCAGCGCGATCAGCAGGGTGAGCGCGGTGGAGGCGAGGGCCTGCCAGGTGGTGAACCACAGCACGTGCCGGATGTCGGACTGCCCGAGCACGTCCCACAGCCGACCGAACCGCCACGCCCCGTCGACGTTCAGGCCGCGCGCGACGATCGCGGCGACCGGGTAGGCGAAGAAGACCGCGAAGAACGCGACGGGCACGGCCACGAGACCGAGCCGCGCCGCCGCGCCCCGCGTGCGGCGTGCCGTTACCTCAGGACGAGCGAGGTCCACGACTTGACCCAGTCGTCACGGTGGGCGGCGACCTTCGCCGGGTCCATGGTCTCGGGGTTCTTCGCCGGCGGCCCGTACTCCGTGAACTCCTTCGGCACCTCGGCGTCCTTCCGCACCGGGTACACGAACATGTTCAGCGGCATGTCGTCCTGGAACGTCTTCGTCAGCAGGAAGTCGATCAGCGCCTTGCCGCCCTCGGGGTTGCCCGCGTTGCCGAGCAGACCGGCGTACTCGACCTGCCGGAAGCATGTGCCGTCCACGACACCCGTCGGCGCGGTCGAGGGCCGGGGATCGGCGTAGATCACCTCGGCGGGCGGCGAGGAGGCGTACGACACGACGAGGGGCCGGTCGCCCTTCGCCTTCTTCCCGCCGGCCGAACCGGAGAACTCCTCGTTGTAGGCCTGCTCCCAGCCGTCGACGACCTTGACGCCGTTGGCCTTCAGCTTCTTCCAGTAGTCCGGCCAGCCGTCGTCGCCGTACTTGGCGGCGGTGCCGAGGAGGAACCCGAGGCCGGGCGAGGAGGTGGAGGCGTTCTCGGTGACGAGGAGGTTCTTGTACGCGGGCTTGACCAGGTCGCCGAACGAGGTGGGCGGGTCCAGCTTGCGCTCGCTGAAGTACGCCTTGTCGTAGTTGACGCAGACGTCGCCGGTGTCGACGGGGGTGACCCGGTGCTTGTCCTGGTCGACCCGGAACTCGGGCAGGACCAGGTCGGAGCCCTTGGCCTCGTACGACTGGAACAGGCCGTTGTCGAGGGTCCGGGACAGCAGGGTGTTGTCCACGCCGAAGAAGACGTCGCCCTGCGGGTTGTCCTTGGTGAGGATGGCCTTGTTGACGGCCTGCCCCGCGTCGCCGTCCTTGAGGACCCGGACCTTGTAGCCGGACTGCTTCTCGAAGCCCGCGAGGACGTCCTTGGACACGGCCCACGAGTTGTGGCTGACCAGGGTGACGGTCCGCGAACCGCCGCCGCTGCCGCCGTCGTCGGACGACCCGCAGGCGGTCAGCGCCGGCAGGGCGACGAGACCGAGCCCGACGCCGAGGGCCGTGGCCTTCTTGGTGATGCTCACTGGATTCCTCCTGGGCTGACCAGGAAGAGACGCGGCCCTGCCCGTGGCCCCGGGGGGGCTCGGGCAGGGCGCAACAGCTCGAGTGATGACCGATCTCCCTACCCAGAATGACCTGGGCCAGGTTCGGAGGGTCTGCGGCCGGTGCCGCACTCTCAGCGCTGTGGCGCTCCCCTGTCGGAATATGCAGATGTGTTGACGCCGGTCAGACTACCGCTCGGTGGCGGCGAGCTGACCACACGCCCCGTCGATCTCCTGGCCACGGGTGTCCCGGACCGTCACCGGTACACCATGGGCGGCGATGGCCTCCACGAACGCCTTCTCGTCCTCGGGCCGCGAGGCGGTCCACTTCGAGCCCGGCGTCGGGTTCAGCGGAATGAGGTTGACGTGCACGGGCTTGCCCTTGAGCAGCCGCCCGAGCCGGTCACCGCGCCAGGCCTGGTCGTTGATGTCCCGGATGAGCGCGTACTCGATGGACAGCCGGCGGCCGCTCTTCGCGACGTACTCGAACCCGGCGTCCAGCACCTCGCGCACCTTCCACCGCGTGTTCACGGGGACGAGGGTGTCGCGCAGCTCGTCGTCGGGGGCGTGCAGCGAGATGGCGAGCCGGGTCTTGAGCCCTTCATCGGCGAGCCGGTGGATGGCGGGCACGAGCCCGACGGTGGAGACGGTGATCCCCCGCTGCGAGAGCCCCATCCCGTCCGGCTCCGGATCGGTGAGCCGCCGGATGGCCCCGACGACCCGGTTGTAGTTGGCGAGCGGCTCGCCCATCCCCATAAAGACGATGTTGGACAGCCGAGCCGGCCCCCCGGGGACCTCCCCGTCCCTGAGCGCCCGCATCCCGTCGACGATCTGATGAACGATCTCGGCGGTGGACAGATTCCGGTCGAGCCCGGCCTGCCCGGTGGCACAGAAGGGGCAATTCATACCGCACCCGGCCTGCGAGCTGATGCACATGGTGACCCGATCCGGGTACCGCATGAGCACGGACTCGACGAGGGTCCCGTCGAACAGCCGCCACAGCGTCTTACGCGTGGCCCCCTGGTCGGTCGACAGATGCCGCACGACGGTCATCAGCTCGGGCAGAAGCTCCTCCCGCAGCTTGGCGCGGGACCCGGCGGGGATGTCGGTCCACTGCTCCGGATCGTGCGCGTACCGCGCGAAGTAGTGCTGCGAGAGCTGCTTGGCACGAAACGGCTTCTCGCCGATCGCGGCGACGGCGTCCTTGCGCTCACCGGGCGTGAGATCGGCAAGATGCCGCGGCGGCTTCTTGGCTCCGCGCGGGGCGACGAATGTGAGTTCTCCGGGTGCAGGCATAACCCTTCCAGTGTGGCAGATCAACTCCGGGACCCCGGGCGCGAGTGGGGTGGGGGCGGTCACCCGGGAGCGGACGTCGAGCTTTCAGGAGGCGCCGGTCGGAGTGCGTGCCGGTACTCCGGTGCCGCGAACACGGGGTTCCTGCCGTCAGGGGTCACGGCGGCGCCCTCGCACACGCCGCGGGCGAGCCGAAGCCGGCGCTTCCACTGGGGGCGCATGTCCTCGAGGCTTCCTCGCCGACGCCGGAGCCCCCGCTCCGAAAGAGCGGGGGCTCCCCATGGTCACAGTCCGGCAGGGCGGAGCCAGCGGATCAGCCCGACCCCACGAACAGCACCAGCAGCAGCCACACCACCGGTGCCGTCGGGAGGAGGGAGTCCAGGCGGTCCATGATGCCGCCGTGCCCCGGCAGGAGGCTGCCCATGTCCTTGATGCCCAGGTCGCGCTTGATCATCGACTCGCCGAGGTCGCCCAGCGTGGCGCTGGCCGCGACCGCGAGGCCCAGGAGCAGGCCCTGCCACCAGCTGCCGTCGTCGATCAGGAACTGCATGCACAGCGCGCCCGCCACCATCGCGAAGCTCACCGCGCCCAGCAGGCCCTCGCGGGTCTTGCCGGGGCTGATGCGCGGCGCCAGCTTGGTCCGGCCGAAGCGCCAGCCGATGGCGTAGGCGCCGGTGTCGCTGACGACGGTCAGGAGCAGGAACGTCAGGACGCGCCACGGCCCGTCGTCCGCGGTCAGCATCATCGTGACGAACGTGGCGAGGAACGGTACGTAGAACGCCGCGAAGACGCCGGCGGTGACGTCCCGGAGGTAGTCCTCGGGCGGCTCCGTCATCCGCCAGACCAGGACGGCCAGCGCGGTCAGCGCCATCGCCACCCAGGCGCCCTCGGCGCCCCGCACGTATCCGGCGACCACCATCGCGGCGCCGCCGACCGCGAGCGGGACGAGCGGCGCCCTGATGCCCTTGCGCTCCTCCAGCCGCTTGGTCAGCTCCCACAGGCCCACGACCACGGCCACGGCGACCACACCGACGAACACGGCCTTGACGACGAACAGGGACGCCACGATCACGACGCCGAGCCCGACGCCGACCCCTATGGCAGAGGTCAGGTCGCGTCCCGCGCTCTTCTTCTGCGGCGGGGGCGCCGGCTGCGAGGCGTCGGGCATGGGCTCCGGATTCTGCTGCACCGCCTGGAACGGCTGCGCCAGCGGCGTGTGGTGAGGCCGCGCCTGCGACGGTTCCTCGCGGAACAAGGGGCCGCTCAGCCGAGCGGCCCCCCGATCGTCATCCTGGTCTCCGCCGTACACGGGTCCGTCGGGCACGATGGGCATCGGGCGAGTCTGCTGCGCCTGAGGCGCATCGTACGCGGGACCCGCCGGGTCGGCCCCTTGGACAGGTCCTCGATCGTCGGGCCCCCAGTACCCGGCCTGCCCGGCCCCGGTCGGCGCGCCCCAGGAAGAGTCGTTCATCAGACCTCGAGCAGCTCGGCTTCCTTGTGCTTCAGCAGCTCGTCCACCTGAGCGACGTACTTGTGGGTGGTGTCGTCGAGCTCCTTCTCCGCACGCCGGCCCTCGTCCTCACCGATCTCGCCGTCCTTGATCAGCTTGTCGATGGCGTCCTTGGCCTTGCGGCGGACCGAGCGGATGGACACCTTGGCGTCCTCGCCCTTGCCCTTGGCGACCTTGATGTACTCGCGGCGGCGCTCCTCCGTGAGCTCGGGGAACACCACACGGATGATGTTGCCGTCGTTGCTCGGGTTGACGCCGAGGTCGGAGTCCCGGATCGCCTGCTCGATGTTGCGCAGGGCGGTCTTGTCGAACGGGGTGACGACCGCCATGCGCGGCTCCGGCACGGAGAACGAGGCGAGCTGGTTGATCGGCGTCGGCGCACCGTAGTAGTCGGCCACGATCTTGTTGAACATCGCCGGGTGCGCACGGCCGGTGCGGATCGCGGCGAAGTCCTCCTTGGCGACCACGACGGCCTTCTCCATCTTCTCCTCGGCCTCGAGGAGGGTCTCTTCGATCACCACTTGCTCCTGCGTGTCTTGAGTGAAAGGCCCGGCTGCGGTTCCTGGGTGGAGGCGGCGGCCGGCTGCGTCGCGTCTTCTTCCTGCACGGTTCCCGACCGGCAGGACATTGTCCATCCCCCGGCCAGGGTCCGTCCCGTCCGTCCCCCGGACGGGTCGGTGCCGAGGCGTCAGCCCCGACCTCCCTGCTCACCCACCAGCGTGCCGATCTTCTCACCCTTGACGGCACGGGCGATATTGCCCTCCGCCAGAAGCTCGAAGACGAGGATCGGGAGCTTGTTGTCGCGGCACAGTGTGATCGCCGTGGCGTCGGCGACCTTGAGGTCCCGGGTGATGACCTCGCCGTATCCGAGGGAGTCGAACTTGACGGCGTCCGGGTTGGTCTTCGGGTCGGAGTCGTAGACCCCGTCGACGCCGTTCTTGCCCATCAGCAGCGCCTCGGCGTCGATCTCCAGGGCGCGCTGCGCGGCGGTGGTGTCGGTGGAGAAGTACGGCATCCCCATGCCCGCCCCGAAAATGACCACACGGCCCTTCTCCAGGTGCCGCACGGCGCGCAGCGGGATGTACGGCTCGGCGACCTGTCCCATGGTGATGGCGGTCTGGACCCGGCTGTCGATGCCCTCCTTCTCCAGGAAGTCCTGGAGGGCGAGGCAGTTCATCACGGTGCCGAGCATGCCCATGTAGTCCGAGCGCGCGCGGTCCATGCCGCGCTGCTGGAGTTCCGCACCGCGGAAGAAGTTGCCACCGCCGATGACGACGGCGACCTGGGCGCCGTCGCGTACGACCGCCGCGATCTCACGTGCGATCTTGTGCACCACGTCCGGATCGACACCGAGTCCCCCGCCGCCGGAGAAGGCCTCTCCGGACAGCTTCAGCAGAAACCGGCCGTGTACTTTGCCGTCGTCGCTCTTCTGGGCCTTGGTGGTCATCGAGATCCCGCCTTTGTTACTGGGTGCACATGCGAAGAAGGCCATTGCCGATGGGGTGTGTTTCGCATCCCATGCGCGGCAATGGCCTCCTCGTCAGATCTGCTGTCGTCCGTCAGCCGCGCTTACGCGGTGGCGGCGTCCGCCATCGACTGCCTTCGACCCTATAGGGGCGGGGCGTCGAGCGCGGCACGGACTCAGATGCCGACCTTGATGCGCGCGAAGCGCTTCAGGGTGACACCGGCCTCGTCCAGGATCTTCTGGACGGACTTCTTGTTGTCGAGCGCGTACGGCTGACCGAGCAGCGTGGCGTCCTTGAAGAAGCCGTTGAGGCGACCCTCGACGATCTTCGGCAGGGCGGCCTCGGGCTTGCCCTCGGCGCGGGTGGTCTCCTCGGCGACGCGGCGCTCGGACTCGACGACCTCGGCCGGCACGTCCTCCTTGGAGAGGTACTTCGGCGCGAAGGCGGCGATGTGCTGGGCGACGCCCTTGGCGACCTCGGCGTTCGGCTTGTCGAGCTCGACGAGGACACCGATCTGCGGGGGCAGGTCGGGCATCGTGCGGTGCATGTACGCCGTCACGTAGCCGTCTCCGAACTGCGCGAAGCGGTCCAGGACGATCTTCTCGCCGAGGTTGGCGTTGGCCTCGTCCACGAACGCCTGCACGGTCTTGCCGGCCTCGATCTCGGAGGCGAGCAGGGCCTCGATGTCGGCCGGGGAGGTCTTGGCGACGTGCTCGGCGATGGCGTTGGCCACGGCCTGGAACTTCTCGCCCTTGGCGACGAAGTCCGTCTCGCACTTCAGCTCGACGAGGACACCGGAGGAGTTGTCGTCGGCGATGATCGAGACCACGGCGCCGTTCTCGGCGGAGCGGCCCTCGCGCTTGGCGACGCCCTTCTGGCCCTTGATGCGCAGCGCCTCGACGGCCTTCTCGACGTTGCCCTCGGCCTCGTCCAGCGCCTTCTTGCAGTCCATCATGCCGGCGCCGGTGAGCTCGCGGAGCTTCTTGACGTCAGCGGCGGTGTAGTTCGCCATGAGTCTGTGAATCTTTCTGGAAGTCTGGAAGATCGAAGATCTACGGGGTCTGCGGCCGCCATGGACTGACCGGGGCCGCCGGCCTTCCGTCGACCTACAGGTGAACGGCGGGAGCGGGTTTCACCGCGGCACGGGGGCCGTGGGATCCAGTACCGCTCCCGCCGTCAACGCTGACGGTGTCAGGCCTGCTCGCCCTCGGCGGCCGGAGCCTCCGTGGCCGGAGCCTCGGTGGCCGGAGCCTCGGTGGCCGGAGCCTCCGCGGCGGGGGCCTCGGCAGCGGGGGCCTCGGCGGCAGCCGGAGCCTCGTCGGCCTTCTTCTCGCCCTCGAGCAGGTCGCGCTCCCACTCGGCCAGCGGCTCGCCGGCGGCCTTCTCGCCCTTGCCCTCGGTGGCGACACCGCTGCGGGCGATGAGGCCCTCGGCGACGGCGTCGGCGATCACGCGGGTGAGCAGGGTGACGGAGCGGATCGCGTCGTCGTTGCCCGGGATCTTGTAGTCGACCTCGTCGGGGTCGCAGTTGGTGTCGAGGATGGCGACGACCGGGATGTTGAGCTTCCGGGCCTCGCCGACCGCGATGTGCTCCTTCTTGGTGTCCACGATCCAGACGGCGCTGGGCACCTTCTGCATCTCGCGGATACCGCCGAGGGTCTTCTCGAGCTTGGCCTTCTCACGCGAGAGGACCAGGAGCTCCTTCTTGGTCAGACCCGACGCGGCGACGTCCTCGAAGTCGATCTGCTCGAGCTCCTTGAGGCGCTGCAGACGCTTGTAGACGGTCGAGAAGTTGGTGAGCATGCCGCCCAGCCAGCGCTGGTTGACGTAGGGCATGCCGACGCGGGTGGCCTGCTCGGCGATGGCCTCCTGCGCCTGCTTCTTCGTGCCGACGAACATGACCGTGCCGCCGTGGGCGACGGTCTCCTTGACGAACTCGTAGGCGCGGTCGATGTACGACAGCGACTGGAGCAGGTCGATGATGTAGATGCCGTTGCGCTCGGTGAAGATGAAGCGCTTCATCTTCGGGTTCCAACGGCGGGTCTGGTGACCGAAGTGGACGCCGCTCTCCAGCAGCTCCCGCATCGTGACGACGGCCATGGCCGTGTTCTCCTTGGTTCTCGGTTGTGCCGCGGGGGCCGGACGGCTCCCGCGCCTGACGCCCGCATGCGCCGTGCCACGAAGGACCGAGGGGCGCTGACACCGACCGTTTCCGGCGGGGTGTCGGGGCGTGCGAAGTCGACCCGGTGACCCGGATCGCCAGAAGAAGTGTACGGGACCTTGGAGGTCCCGGGTGACGCCGCTGTCCACAGCACGGAGCTTGTCCACAGATACCGGCCATGATCGGCTCGATTGCGCCACCCTTCGGACATGCGACAGAAGCGATACGTGAAGGCGGCGAGGACGTCCGGACGGCTGATCCTGCTGCTTCTGCTGACGGCCGCCGTCCTGCTGGCACCGGCGCCGGACCTGACCCCGACCGCCGCCCGGGCGCCCGCGGCTCCGGCCGCGGACCCCGAGGTCCCGAGGCTCGGACGGACCTGGCCCGTGGGATCACGCCCCCCGGTCCTGCGCGCCTGGGAGCCCCCTGCGACGGCCTACGGCCGCGGCCACCGGGGTGTGGACCTGTCGGCCCCGGTGGGCACACCGGCGCGCGCGGTGGCGGCCGGACGGGTGTCCTACGCCGGACGGGTGGCCGGCAGGGGCGTGGTGTCGGTGGAGCTCGCGGGGACGGGTGATCCCCCACTACGCACGACGTACGAGCCGGTGCGGGCGTCCGTCGGCAAGGGCGAGGAGGTGACGGCGGGTGACGTCGTCGGGACCGTGGAGCCGGCCGGCTCGCACTGTGCGACGGCCTGCCTGCACTGGGGCCTGCGCCGGGGCGACGGCTATCTGAACCCCTTGTCGCTGCTCCCGCCCTGGCTCCTGCACGGCCCGTCCCGTCTGCTGCCGGTCCTGGGGGTGCCGGCGCCCACGGGGCCGGACCTCAGCCCCGCACACCCCTGAGCGCCATGGAGACGGCCGCGTCGGTGATCGCCGCCGGTTCCTCCGCGGCGCCCAGTTCGATCCTGCGGACCGCCGCGTCGACGACACCCTGCAGCAGCATGGCGGCCAGCCGGGGCTCCGCGTGCCCCATCTCCCGCAGCGCCTCGACGATCATCGCGATCAGCCCGCCGTGCGCGGCCCGGATCTTCTCCCGGGCGCCGGCGTCCAGCTCGCTCGCGGAGATGGCCACGACGGCCCGGTGCCGCCGGTCGCCGACCAGCGCGAGCTGGCGGCGCACATACGCCTCGACCTTGCCCTCGGATGTCGTCTCGCCCTCCATCGCTGCCTCCACCTCCGCGGCCCAGACCGGGAAGTCGACCGCGCACAGCTCCTCGACCACGGCGGCCCGTGACCGGAAGTACTCGTAGACGGAGGACCGCGCGAGTCCCGTGCGCTCGGCCAGGGCCGGGAAGGTCAGTGCCTCCGTCCCACCCTCGGACAACAGGGAACGAGCCGCGTCCAGCAGGGCGGCTCGCTGCATCGACCGGTGCTCGGCCACGGAGGCCGCTCGAATCCTTGGCACCCGTCCACTGTACGGACGCCGCTCGTCCGACGGGAGTGTCTGCGCCGAACGCCACTGTCGCCGGGCAGGTCACCGGCCGAAGCCGGCCAGTTTCGCCCGGAGCTGGAGCACGGACTTGGTGTGGATCTGGCTGACCCGGCTCTCCGTCACACCCAGGACGTTGCCGATCTCGGCGAGGGTGAGGCCCTCGTAGTAGTACAGCGTCACCACGGTCTTCTCCCGCTCGGGGAGCGTGTTGATCGCCCGGGCCAGGAACCGCCGCAGCTCCCGGTCCTCGGCCACCTCGACGGGGTTGTCCGCGGCGGTGTCCTCCAGCGTGTCCATCACGCTGAGTCCGTCACCGCCCTCGGCGCCGACGTGCAGCAGCTCCTCCAGGGCCACGACGTTGGCCAGTGACAACTGGCTGAAGACCGAGTGCAGTTCCTCCACCGCGATGCCCATCTCGGCGGCGACCTCGGATTCGGACGGCGTCCGCCGCAGCCGCGCCTCCAGGGTCGCGTACGCGCGCTCGACGTTGCGCGCCTTCTGGCGGACGGAGCGCGGGATCCAGTCCAGCGCCCGGAGTTCGTCGATCATCGCGCCGCGGATCCGGGTGATCGCGTACGTCTCGAACTTGATCTCCCGGTCGATGTCGAACTTCTCGATCGCGTCGATCAGCCCGAACACCCCGGACGACACGAAGTCCGCCTGCTCGACGTTGGGCGGCAGGCCGACGCTGACCCGGCCCGCCACGTACTTGACGAGGGGCGAGTAGTGCAGGATCAGCTGTTCGCGCAGCCGCTCGTCCCCCGTCGCCTTGTACGACCGCCACAGCTCGTCGAGTGTCGAGGGAGCGGGCGGCCGCGCGCTGCCACCGTCACGGGCGGCTGGGGGGATCGCCGCCCGGTCGGACCCGGAGGTGTGCTGGGGCATTCGTTGCCTAGTGCCGTTCTGCCGTGAAGCGGGGTGCCTGGGGAGCCGTCGGTCTGGAGGTCGTCGTGGTCGCTGTGCTTGCTTTCCCTGTCGTGGGGCCGGTCCGAGCCGGAACCCCGTGAGCGTAGCGTGACTGACGTGTCGCGGTGCGCGAAGGGCGGAGGCCGAGCCGTACGCAGATACGTTCCGCTGGAGGCCCCGCCGGGGTACGGCGGTCGCGCTGCGTGATCACACGAACACCCCAACTGGGGGAATCTGCAAGGGCGTCCGTGTTCCCCCGTACGGCCGAACACGCTCGGTCAGCATGGATGGCGCCCGGTGCGGGCGGCCGTCATCGCCTGGCGTGTCAACTTCCAGCCGTCGCCGTGTCGTTCGACCCAGCCGAGTGAGCGGAGTTCGTACAGTCTCGCGACGGCGTCGTCCTCCGTGGTCTGCGCACCGCGCGCGATCTCGTCCGCCCGGGCGGCGCGCGGGCCGGGCAGGGCGGCCAGGACCGCGCGTGCCCTCGGTGCGAGCAGGTCGCGCGGGAGGACGGGCCCGTGTCGCTCGGGGGCCAGCTCCCCCATGTCCCCGACGAGTTCGATGATCTCCGCGGCGTCGGTCACCAGCACCGCGTCCTGCCGCAGCAGGTGGTGCACTCCGGCGGAGAGGCCGCTGGTCGCGGGGCCCGGGACGCCCATGGTGTGCCGGCCGAGGCGCCGGGCGGTCCGTGCGGTGGACAGGGAGCCGCTGCGGTGGGCGGCCTCCACGACGACCGTGCCGCGGGTGAGCGCGGCGATCACGCGGTTGCGCACGATGAATCTGCTGGGGGTGGGGTGCTCCCCCGGTGGCAGCTCCCCGACGACCAGGCCCTGCTCGGCGATCCGGTCGATCAACTGGGTGTGCCCGCGCGGGTAGGGGCGGTCGGCGCCGCAGGCGAGGACGGCGACGGTGGCCCCGCCGGCACCGAGGGCGCCCCGGTGGGCGGCGCCGTCGACCCCGTAGGCGCCGCCGGAGACGACCACCCAGCCCTGTTCGGCGAGCGTGCCGGCGAGGGTGGCGGCCATGTGCGCGCCGTACTCCGTGCAGGCCCGCGCTCCGACCAGCGCGACGGAGCGCAGCGCCCACATGCGCAGGTCGGCCGGTCCGCGCACCCACAGCCCGAGGGGCCGCGCGTCGCCGAGGTCGTCGAGCTGCCCGGGCCATTCGGTGTCCCCCGGGCACAGGAACCGCATCCCGGCGTCCCGGGCCACGGCGAGGTCCCGGGCGGGATCAGCGCGGGCCGCCCGGGCGCGCAGCCCCTCCCAGCGTCGGGGGCCGATGCCCGGCAGGGGAGGCTCGGCGTCCTCCCGAAGCCGCCGTACGACCGCGCTCGCGCCGAACTCGCGCACCCAGCGCCCGGCGGTCTCGTCGCCGGGTTCGACGACCCGGCTGAGGAAGACCCGGTCGAGCAGGGCGTCCGGCGGGGTCTCCCCCGGTGTCCCGGCGCCGGTCACGTCAGGGCCCCGATCGCCATGGGGACTCCGCGGGGGACTCCGGTGCGCAGCTGCAGGGCGAGGGCGACGTCCGTGGCGTCGGGCCGGTCGTGGCCGACGAGGTCGGCGACGGTCCAGGCGACGCGCAGGACGCGGTCGAGTCCGCGGGCCGTGAGCACACCGCGCTCCAGGGTCCGCTCGGCCTCGTCCATGGCGCCGCTCACCGCGTGCCAGCGGCTGCGCAGCTCGCGTCCGGGGATCTCGCTGTTGGTCCGCCAGGGGGTGCCGGTGAGCCGCGCGGCGGCCCGCTCACGGGCGGCGCGCACCCGGTCGGCGACGGTGGCGGTCGACTCGCCGCGGGCGCCGCGCTCGGCGAGCTGGGCCCGGGTGACGCGGTCGACCTCGACCCGGAGGTCGACACGGTCGAGCAGCGGCCCGGACAGCCGGGCCTGGTAGCGGCGGATGGCGGAGGGCGGGCACTCGCACAGGTCGTCGGTCCGGGAGAAGCGCCCGCAGGGGCAGGGGTTGGCCGCGAGGACCATGAGGAACTTCGCCGGGAAGCGGACGACGCCCGCACTGCGTGCGATCACCACGTGCCCGGCCTCCAGGGGCTGGCGCAGGGCGTCGAGCGCCTGGCCGCCGAACTCGGGCGTCTCGTCCAGGAAGAGCACGCCCCGGTGGGCGAGCGACACCGCGCCGGGGCGGGCGAAGCCGGGTCCGCCGCCGACCAGGGCCTGCATGGTGGCGGAGTGGTGCGGGGCGCAGTAGGGGGCCGCGTCGATGAGGGGCTTGCCCGGTGGCAGGAGCCCGGCGACCGAGTGCACGGCCGTGACCTCCAGGGACTCCTGTCGGCCGAGCGGCGGGAGGATGGCCGGCAGCCGCTCCGCGAGCATCGTCTTGCCGGCGCCGGGCGGACCCTCCAGGAAGAGATGGTGCCCGCCGGCCGCGGCGATCTCCACGGCGGTGCGTGCCGAGGTCTGCCCGACGACGTCGGCGAGGTCGTGACCGTTCTCGCAGGCGGTGGCGCCCAGGTTCCGCATGCCGCTGGCCGCGCCGGTCCCCGGCATCCGCAGTCCCGCGAGCAGTGGGTCGGGACGGCCGTGGTCCTCGGGTTCCTCGTCGGGGACGGGTTCGTCGGCGAGGACGGCGATCAGCTGGCGCAGGCTGCGTACGCCGAGCACGGAGACGCCCGGTACCAGGGACGCCTCGGCGGCCGCGCACTCGGGGACGACGACCTGTTCGTATCCGGCGTCGGCGGCGGCCAGCACGGCGGGGAGGATGCCCCGGACGGGGCGCACCCGGCCGTCCAGTCCGAGTTCGCCGATCATCACGATGTCGGCGAGGACGCGTGGGTCGATGCGCTCGGCGGCGCCGAGGACCGCGCAGGCGACGGCCAGGTCGAAGCCGCTGCCGGCCTTCGGCACGGAGGCCGGGCTGAGTCCCACGGTGAGCTTCTTCTGCGGCCACTCGCCGCCGGAGTT
This sequence comes from Streptomyces sp. NPDC046859, assembly GCF_040645135.1. Lineage (NCBI taxonomy): Bacteria > Bacillati > Actinomycetota > Actinomycetes > Kitasatosporales > Streptomycetaceae > Streptomyces > Streptomyces sp. NPDC046859. The sequence continues at coordinate 99,847 of NZ_JBEYXR010000011.1, read as the reverse complement.
GACGACGGCCGCCCGGACCCGGTCGCGGCTCTCGGTCAGGCTCTTGTCGGGCAGGCCCACCAGGGTGAAGGCCGCGACGCCCGGTTCCAGGTCCGCCTGGACCTCGACGACGACTCCCTCGACGCCCACGAGCGCCACCGAGCAGGTGCGTGCGAACCCCATGTCAGGCCACCCCTCGCGCATGCTCGACGACGGGGGCGCCCCGGTCGGGCAGGACGATGCCGACGAGGTCGATGCGGACGCCTCCGGGTGGAGCTCCGCCGTGCGCGTGGATCCAGCGTTCCGCGAGGCCGCGCAGGCGCCGCGCCTTCTCGGGTCCCACGGCGGCCATCGGATGCTCGAAGCCGCCGGCCCTGCGGGTCTTCACCTCGCAGACGACGAGGACGTCGCCGTCGCGGGCGACGATGTCGATCTCTCCGGTCCTGCCACAGCGCCAGTTGCGCCCGAGAACCGTCATCCCGGCCTCGGCCAGCCGCCTCGCGGCGAGATCCTCGCCGTACCTGCCGAGTGCCCTGCGTGCGTTCATGTCGGCACCACCTCCGGCGCCAACGATGAACCCGCCTCAACGCGTCGTTGGATCTTGGTGGACGACTACAGCGCTGTGGACAACTCCCTCACCCGGGCGGGTGAACCTCAGCCGCCGGGGAGTTCGAGGTCGCTCTTGTTCAGCTCCTCGATGTTCACGTCCTTGAACGTGAGGACACGCACCTGCTTCACGAACCGCGCCGGCCGGTACATGTCCCAGACCCAGGCGTCCGCCATGGAAACCTCGAAGAACACCTCACCCTGGACCGAGTGCACCTGCATCTCGTAGTCGTTGGTCAGGTAGAAGCGCCGCTCGGTTTCGATCACGTACTTGAACAGACCGACGACATCGCGGTACTCCCGATAGAGCTTCAGCTCCATCTCGGTCTCGTACTTCTCGAGGTCCTCGGCGCTCATGGCATGTTCCCCTTCAGCCGTGCGATCCCCCCATTGTGCGCCAGTCCCGTCGGCCCCTAGACAATTTCGGTGTCGAGGGTCACGGGCCCGGCAGGGGGACCTTCGTCGAGCAGCCTCCGCAGCAGCTCGGCGAGTCTGGTCGGATACACCGTCTCATGTGCCCGGGCGAGTTCCCGGCACGTCCACCAGCGTGCTCCGGCGACGCTGCGCCGCTCGAGCTCGGTGAGGGCGAGGGCCCTGACCGACGTCTGGGTCGTACGGGCCAGGAAGTACCACTCGTCCTGGTCCCAGCGGCGGCCCGCGAACGGGAACGAGCACCGGCGCCGCCACAGCACGGGGCCGAGGTCGACGTCCGTGATGCCGGTCTCCTCGGCGAGTTCCCGCAGAGCGGCCTCTTCGCGCGTCTCGTCGCCCTCCACTCCCCCGCCGGGTGTGAACCACCAGTCGTCGGCTAGGTCCTCCGGCTCGTGGCCGTGCAGCAGCAGGATGCGGTCCTCGGGGTCGAGCAGCACGACGCGGGCGACCCTGCGCACCCCGCCCTCGGGCGGGCCGTCGGTCTCAGCGGGCACGCGCGGGCTCCGCCGTGCGGGAGCGGCCACCGAGCAGCCTGGCGATCGGGCCGTACGCCGCGCCGCCCAGGACGAGCAGGGCACCCGCGACGATCATGAGGCCCTGCGTGCGCAGCGGCCCCTGCGGCGACAGCGGCCCGAGCTTCTCGAAGCCGGTGGCCTGCTCCAGCATGCCGTCCATGGGCCACACGACGGCCTCCACGCGGGCCGAGACGGCACTGCGGGCGACCGTGCCGCTCGCGGCGTCCGTGAGGTGGGCGGTGGAGTCGAGGGAGCCGCTGCGCTCGTCGCCGAGGAGGAAGATCCTGCCCTCGGGGACCTTCACGGTCGGGAAGCCCTGGAGCTCGGCGAGGCCGTCGTCGGCCAGGTAGGGCTCGTCGATCTGCTTGCCGTTGACGGTGAGCTTGCCGTCGGTGCAGCAGGCGACGGTGTCGCCGCCGATCGCGACGACGCGTTTGACGACGGGGGCGTTGCTGACCCAGGTCTTGTCGGTGAAGACGACGACGTCACCGCGGTGGACGTCGCCGCCGTCGACGCGCTGCGCGAGCACCCGGGCGCCGGCGCCGATCGTGGGCGCCATCGAGCTGGTGGGGACGGTGTACGGCCGGTACACGACCGCTCCCCAGGCGAAGCCGCCCAGGAACAGCAGCAGACCCAGCGCCACGGCCACCCCGGACAGCACCTGCCCGGTCCGGCTGCCCACCGGGCCCTTGCTCGCGCCGGCACGCGGCGCCGTACGTGTCGTGCTCTCGCCACCCATGGACCCGCACCCTACCCGGCGGTACCGACGCCGGGCAGCCCCTCAGAAGCCCGCGGGCCGGCGGCTCGGCAAAGCTTTCCCCAGCTACGGGTGCGAAACGGAACGGCTGATGCCGTACTCCGCGGGGGCCCGGTACGAGGGCCCGGGCCGGTCCGGGCCGCGGCGTCCCGGCCGCTCAGCGCGTCCGCTCGGCCTTGGCCCGCTGACGGCGCCACAGCACCAGCGGCACCGCTCCGGCCAGGGCGAGGCTCGGCGGCGCGACCGTCAGGGCCGCGGACCGCGTGCTGAGGTCCTGGTCGAAGGTGTCCGGAACCGGCAGGGTGTCCCAGCGGCCGACCGGCCACGCGATGACGACGGCACGGCCGACGGCCTTGTCGACGGGGACCATGCCGTGGTTCTTGTCGGACCGGTTGTAGCGCGAGTCCCGGGAGTTCTGCCGGTGGTCGCCCATCACCCAGATGAAGCCCTCGGGGACCTTCACCTTGAACTGACCGCCCTGGTCGTCCTGGCTGCACGGGGTGTTGCCCGGGTAGACGTAGGGCTCGTTCAGCGCCTTGCCGTTGACCGTCAGCGGGCCCGTGCCCTTGCACTCGACGGTGTCGCCGCCGACGCCGATCACCCGCTTGATCAGGTCCTTCTCCTCGGAGGACGGCATCAGGCCGATCCAGCTGAGGAAGGTCTGCAGGGCGTTCGGGTCGGGGGTGGGCTCCCCGGCGAGCCACTGGTCGGGGTCGTGGAAGACGACGACCTCGCCGCGCTGCGGCTCGGAGCCGAACCACGGGGTGAGCTTGTCGACGAGGACGCGGTCACCCTGCTGGAGGGTGTTCTGCATCGAGTCGGAGGGGATCGAGAACGCCTGTACCAGGAACGTCTTGATCAGCAGCGCGAGGACGAGCGCGATCCCGATCAGGATCGGCAGCTCCTTCCAGAAGGAGCGCTGCTTCTTCGCGGGAGCGGCCCCGCCCGACCCCTCGCCGCCGGTCGGGGGCTGCCCGCCCGACCGTCCGCCGTCATTGCCGGATCCGGGCTCATTCCCGGAGGTCACGGCGCCGTCCGCGGCCGGGTCGGCTGCGCCCACGGGGTGTCCGCGGTGCTCCTCGCCGTCGTGCCCGGACCGTGCGCCAACCGCCACATCCCCCACGCCAACTCCTTACTCTGTGCCGCTGCCTGCCCCATGCGCGGCGCAGGCCCACCACTCCCATAACGAGCGGGAGTTCCGCAGGGCTCGGGAGCTGGAGCGTTCCGTTCGATTCGTCCGAGGCAACCCTATGCGACAGCGGCACGGACGCGGTCGACCCCGGCACCGAGTCGGCCACCGAGGCGTAGGTGTTCGGCTCGTCCAGGCTGGTCCAGTGCCCGAGGGGCCAGGCGATCCACTTCGCGCGTCCGACAACCTCGTCCTCGGAGACCGTGCCGCCGTACTCCTGGTCCTGGTGGGCGCGGGAGTCGGCGGAGTTCGCCCGGTGGTCGCCCATCACCCACAGCCGGCCCTGGGGGACGGTAATGTCGAACTGGGTCTTGGAGGGGGTGTTCCCGGGGTACAGGTAGTCCTCGTTCAGGGGAACGCCGTTGACAGTGACCCGTCCTTGCGCGTCGCAGCACTTGACGCGGTCGCCGCCGACGCCGACGACCCGTTTGATCAGGTCCTTCTCGTCGTCGGAGGGCAGCAGGCCGATGAAGGTGAGGGCCTCCTTGACCTGCTTGACGACGACGGGATCGTCCTTCTTCACGGTCGTCCGCTCGTCCTTGAGCCAGCCGCCGGGGTCCTTGAAGACCACGACGTCGCCGCGCTCGGGCTTGTTGCCGAACCACGGGGTCAGCTTGTCGACGAGGACGCGGTCGCCGACCTGGATCGTCTGCTCCATGGAGCCGGACGGGATCACGAAGGCCTGGACGAGGAAGGTCTTCAGGACGAGCGCTATCAGGACGGCGACGCCGACGAGGAGGGGTATCTCCTTGATCGCGGAGCGCCTGCGGCGGCGTTTGACCTTGCGCTGGAGCTTGCGCCGCTCGGCGCGGCTGCGGCCGCCCGTGGGGCCGGACGCGCGCCGGGAGCCGGTGGGCAGCAGGTTGTCGGCGGCACTGCTGGGTACGCCGCGCGGCTTGCCACGGTTACCCATGGGCGCCGTCCGGGGCGGGCACGCGCGCGTAGGCGTCCGGACGGTGCAGTCGGGTCCAGTGGGCCGCGGGCCAGACGATCGCCTCGGCGCGGCCGATGACGTCGTCGACCGGGATCATGCCGCCGCCGGGTGAGCCCAGGTGGTCGCGGGAGTCGCTGGAGGCGCCGCGGTGGTCGCCGAGGACGAAGAGCCTGCCGTCGGGGACGACGACGTCGAACCGCACGGCGGACGGGCGGTCGCCGGGGTACAGGAACGTCGACTCGTCGACCGGGCGGCCGTTCACCTGGATCCTCCCCTCCTTGTCACAGCAGACCACGTGGTCTCCCCCCACACCCACAACGCGTTTGATGTAGTCGGCGTCCCCGAAATACCCGGTTCCGTCGAACACGACGACATCGCCGCGCCGCGGCCCGGCATCGAAACGGTACGCCAACTTATTTACGACTACGCGGTCGCCGATCCTCAATGCGGGCTCCATGGATCCGCTCGGAATCTCGAACGGCCGCGCGACGAACAGGTTGAGCAGGAGGACGCCCACCAGGACCAGCAGCAGGGTCAGGCTGTACCGGCCGCCGGGGAGCCGGCCGGTGATCCCGGCCGGCAACGCGAAACGCGACCGTCCCTCCCGGCCCTCCGGGTCCGGGGTGTACCCGGTGCCGGAAGGGCGGGAGGAGCGGTCGCGCTCCGTGTGCTGTGCTTCGGTGTCCATCGAGGCCAGATGCTATCCGGCCCCGCCGCGGACCCCTCGGGGGCGAGCCCCCGGAAGCGCTCAGTTCTCGCGCTTCTCCTTGATCTTCGCGGCCTTGCCGCGCAGCTCGCGCAGGTAGTACAGCTTGGCGCGACGCACGTCACCCCGGGTGACGAGCTCGATCTTCTCCACGATCGGGGTGTGCACCGGGAAGGTGCGCTCGACGCCGACGGAGAAGGAGACCTTGCGGACCGTGAAGGTCTCGCGCACGCCGGCACCCTGGCGGCGGATCACCACGCCCTTGAACTGCTGCACACGGGAGCGGTTGCCCTCGATGACGCGCACGTGGACGTTGACGGTGTCGCCGGGGCGGAAGGGCGGGACGTCGGTGCGCAGCGACGCGGCGTCGACGGAGTCGAGCAGGTGAGACATTTCGTCTGCTTTCTTCGCTGATGCCACAGGTCATCAACGGCACTAGGTGTTCGATGAGTGCTGTGCCCGTCAGGGCGGGCGTCGTGTCCCCCTGTGGCAGGGGCGCACGCCGGACGGCGCACAACAGCGGCCTATTCTTCCACGGCCTCGGTCCTGCGCCAAAATCGGCCGACCCGCTCGCCCTCCGGGTCGGGCATCCAGCCCAGGATGGAGAGCATCTCGCGGTCCTTCTTGTCGAAGGCGGCGGGCTCGCAGCGTTCGATCAGGTCGGGCCGGTGGGCCGTGGTGCGCCGCAGGGCTTCGTCGCGGCGCCAGCGGGCGATCCTGCCGTGGTGGCCGCTGAGCAGCACCTCCGGGATGTCCCGGCCGCGCCACTCGGGCGGCTTGGTGTAGACGGGGCCCTCCAGCAGGCTCGCCATGGCACCGGGCGCGAAGGAGTCGTCGCGGTGCGACTCGGCGTTGCCGAGGACGCCGGGCAGCAGCCGGGCCACGGCCTCGGTGATCACGAGGACGGCCGCCTCGCCGCCGGCGAGGACGTAGTCGCCGATGGACACCTCGTGCACGGGCATCCGGGTGCCGTACTCGTCGATGACGCGGCGGTCGATGCCCTCGTAGCGGGCCGGGGTGAAGATCAGCCAGGGCCGCTCGGACAGTTCGACGGCGAGTTCCTGGGTGAAGGGCCGCCCGCTGGGGGTGGGGACGATCAGGGTGGGCCGGCCGGCGCCGCTCTCGTAGCCGTCGGCCAGGACGGAGTCGAGCGCGTCGCCCCAGGGCTCGGTCTTCATGACCATGCCGGGGCCGCCGCCGTACGGGGTGTCGTCGACCGTGTTGTGGCGGTCGTAGGTCCACCGGCGCAGGTCGTGCACCTGGACGTCGAGCTGCCCGCGCGCGCGTGCCTTGCCGACGAGGGAGACGTTCAGGGGGTCCAGGTACTCGGGGAAGATCGTGACGACGTCGAGCCGCATCAGCTCTCGGCCTCCGCGTCACGGGACGAGGCGATCTCCGCGCGGTCGTCGATGAGGCCCGGCGGCGGGGCGATGACGGCCCGCTGCTCCTCCAGGTCGATCTCGGTGACGATCTCGGAGACGAAGGGGATCATCACCTCGCTCCCGTCGGGCCGTTCGACGATGAACAGGTCCTGGGAGGGCAGGTGCGAGATCTCGGTGATGCGGCCGACCTCGACGCCGTCCGCGGTGACCACGTCCAGGTCCATGAGCTGGTGGTCGTAGTACTCGTCCTCCTCCTCGGGCAGCTCGTCGGGGTCGACGTCGGCGATCAGGAGGGTGTTGCGCAGGGCCTCGGCGCCGGTGCGGTCGCGTACGCCCTCGAAGCGCAGCAGGAGGCGGCCGCTGTGGACGCGGCCGCTCTCGATGGTGAGGGGTCCCGTGGACGCGGGATCGGTGGCGAGCACGGCTCCGGGCGCGAGCCGCAGCTCCGGCTCGTCGGTGCGTACCTCGACGGTGACCTCGCCCTTGATGCCGTGGGCTCGGCCGATCCGTCCGACTACCAGCTGCACGTGTCCCATCTCCTGTCGTGTGCCTGCGGCATGACTTCGTATACGACTACGGGCCGGGGACGGCCAAGTGGCCCTCCCCGGCCCGAGCCGGTGCTGTGTTCGGCGTCAGCGGACGTGGTCCACGTCGACGAGGTCGACGCGGACACCGCGGCCGCCGATGGCGCCCACGACGGTGCGCAGAGCGCGTGCGGTGCGGCCGTTGCGGCCGATCACCTTGCCGAGGTCGTCGGGGTGGACCCGGACCTCCAGCACACGCCCGCGGCGCAGGTTGCGCGAGGCGACCTGCACATCGTCAGGGTTGTCGACGATGCCCTTCACGAGGTGCTCGAGAGCCTCCTCGAGCATGCTCAGGCCTCGGCCGACGCGGACTCGGCCGGGGCCTCGTCCTTCTTCTCCGCCTTCTTCTTCTGGGTGATCGCCTCACCCTTGCCCTCGTCGTCGCCACCGAGGGCCTCGAACGTCGGGCGCGCCTTCTTCGGCTCGGCGGTCAGCAGCGGAGCCGGGGCGGGCTCGCCCTTGAACTTCTGCCAGTCGCCGGTCTTCTTCAGGATGGCGAGGACGGGCTCGGTCGGCTGCGCGCCGACACCCAGCCAGTACGCCACGCGCTCGGCGTCCACCTCCATGACCGACGGGTTGTAGGTCGGGTGGTACTTGCCGATCTCCTCGATCGCACGGCCGTCACGACGGGTACGGGAGTCGGCGACGACGATGCGGTAGTGAGGCGAACGGATCTTGCCCAGACGCTTCAGCTTGATCTTGACTGCCACTGGAGTGGGTTCTCCTGGATTTGACGTGGGTGGGCACGGCGGGACGGCCGCGTGGGGTTGCGGTACCCGAGTGCCCGATGGACGCGTCAGCCGGAGGAGAGAGGGGTCCTGTGCGGCTGTCGAGTACAGCTAGCCATTGTGCCACACCCGGCGGGTCGCTCTCGGCCGCGGGCGGCCGGTTGTGCGCGGGCATGGCGAAGGGGCACCCGGCGGACCGGGTGCCGTGAGCATCGGCCACGAGCAGCCCGACGCCGCGGGATGCCGCTCGCGCCCGGCCGGGCCGTCCTCGACGGCCCGGCCGCCCGGGTCACGGCGGCACCCGCCTCGCCCCGCGTCCCTGACCGGCAGCCACGAGATGCCGGTGCCGGACGCCGTGCGAGCGCGTCACGCGGCGCCCATGACCTCCGGGATGCGGAACGGCTTGCCGCAGCCGCCGCACACGATCGGTGCCTGGGCGAGGACCGAGGGGACGACGCGGACGTTGCGGCCGCAGTCGCAGACCGCTTTGACGCGGACGCCGCCCCCGGAGGACCCGTGCCGTGCGGCCGGGCCCCGGAAGGTCCTGCCGGTGTCCGAGGAGGTCGCCGCCACGTGGGCCTTCAGGGCCCGCTGGAGCCGCTCGATGGTCGGGCGGTACCGGCGCTTGGCCTCGGGGTTGAGCGTGACCAGGGAGAAACCGCTGCTCGGGTGCGGCTCCTCGGGATGGTCCAGGCCCAGCTCCTCGGCGATGGTGAGGAATCTGCGGTTGTGGTAGCGGCCGGCCCGGGACGTGTCCCGGATGCCGCGGGCGGCGGCGATGCCATGGACTGCCTCATGGAGCAGTCGCTCGAAGGAGAGTTCGTGACCGCACGCGGACGACGACTCCCCGATCAGGGACTCTGGCGCGGCGAGATCCGGCAGCTCGGGGTGGTACCGCTGAATATCGGCCCACGCCTGTGCCAGCTCCGCGGCGAGAACAGGTGGTGTCTGTGTCGTGCTCACGTAATGACAACGAGCCGGGGTGCCGCTGTGTTCCGATTCCAGGGCATCCCAAATAATTTGCACGTACCCGTCAGTCGGGAATGATGCGCACCGACGAGGGCGGGTGCGCTGATCTGCGGAGAAAGGCTTACAGCTCCTACCAAGCCGGTGCGTAGCCTGACGTACGACCCGGCGCGTAGGCCGGGTCCAGACGCGGTCACCCCTGTGATGGGCGCGTGCGCAAGAGGCGTTTCGGCCGCTGTCGCTCCCCCGGCGTCATCTCAGTAAGCGCGCGCGACGACCGCGACGTTACCGGGCGCGTCCTCGGAGTCCGGCACCGACCCGTCCGCGGCGACCAGACACCGTACGGTCACCGCCTGCTCGGCGAGGCGGGCCTCGCCTTCCGGGCCGAGCACGGCCCACGGCAGGCGCGCCCAGCCGCCGCCCGCCACCGCCTCGACGGCCTCCTCGGCGGTCGCCACGTCCGCGGTCCGGGAGGCGCGGCGCTCACGGGACTGCGCCAGCAGCAGCGCCTGGTCCTCCTCCAGGACCGCGGGCAGCCGGGCCGCCAGCGCGTCGAGCGCGATCGGCTCCTTGCCGCCGGGGATCCGCCGGGCCAGCATCGCCGTGCCGTTCTCCAGGTCACGGGGGCCGACCTCGACGCGGGCCGGCACGCCCTTCAGCTCCCAGTCCACGATCCGGCGGCCGAAAGGGGTGTCCGTGCGGTCGTCGACCTGGACCCGCAGACCGTCGGCGGCGAGCCGGGCGCCGGTCTCCCGGACCGTGGCCAGAACCCGTTCGTCGCCCTTGACCGCGACCACGACGACCTGGGTCTGCGCCAGCCGCGGCGGCACGCGCAGGCCGTCGTCGTCGCCGTGCATCATCACCAGCGCACCGATCATGCGGGTGGTCGAGCCCCAGGAGGTCTGCCAGACCAGTTCCTGCCGCCCCTCCGCGGAGAGATAGCGCGTGTCGAACGCCTTGGCGAAGTTCTGGCCCAGTTCATGGCTGGTGGCCATCTGCAGGGCCTTGCCGTCGCCCATCATGCCTTCGAGCGTGAGGGTGTTGACGGCTCCGGCGAACCGCTCCCTCGTGGTCTTGCGCCCGGGGAGGACGTCCATGGCGAGGACGTTCACCATGAAGTCCTCGTAGACCTCGCGGTGGATGCGCGCGGCGAAGTCGCGGGCCTCCTCGTAGGTGGCGTGCGCGGTGTGGCCCTCCTGCCACAGGAACTCGGTCGTGCGCAGGAACAGGCGCGGCCGCAGCTCCCAACGCACCACGTTCGCCCACTGGTTGATCAGCAGCGGCAGATCGCGGTAGCTCTGCACCCATTTGGCGAAGTACTCGTTGACGATCATCTCGGAGGTGGGGCGGACCACGGCGGGCTCCTCCAGCTCCTTGCCGCCGCCGTGCGTGACCACCGCGAGTTCGGGTGCGAACCCCTCGACGTGGTCGGCCTCACGGGCCAGCAAGGACTGCGGGATCAGCACCGGGAAGTAGGCGTTCTGGGTGCCGGTCGCCTTGATGCGGGCGTCCATCTCGGCCTGCATGCGCTCCCAGAGGCCGTACCCGTACGGCCGGATGACCATGGTGCCGCGCACCGGGCCGTTGTCGGCCAGCTCCGCCTTGGCGACCAGGTCCTGGTACCAGCGCGGGAAGTCGTCGGCCCGGGGCGTGAGTACGGGTGCCTTCGCCATGACGGAATCGTACGGCCTCCCATTACCGGAATGTGAATTTTGGCCACGGACGCGGGGAAGCCACAAGCAGGGCCCCGCAACCCCTGGACGCGGGGACGGGCGCGGAGTTACCTGGCATACGGGGGGAGCGCGAGCGCATGCCACGGGGGCGACGGAAGCGGGCATCGCGACAACTCTCGGCGGATTGGGGCGCTTTACATGACACCTACGCTCGTGCGGCAGCGTCTGCCTCGCGCGGGCCGGGCACCGCGCGTGGACCCGTGTGCACGCGCGCGTGACTGGTCCGAGATCCAGGAGCGGATGCTGGTCCCGCTCTACGAGGCGGTCTACGAGCGCTTGGAGGTGGGTCCCGGCAGCCGGCTGCTGGGCCTGGGATGCGGCAGCGGACTCGCCCTGCTGATGGCGGCGTCCAGAGGCGCGGCCATCACCGGCGTCGAGGCGACCGCTCCCGAGCGGCTGGCCCTGGCGCGGCAGCGGCTGCTCCCCGCGAACGGGGACGTACGCGCGCGCAGCGGCACACGGCTCGTCGACACCTTGGGGGACGCGAGGGAGGCGCGGTCGCCGGCCTTCACGGTCGTGACCGCCTTCGAGCCCATCGGGTGCCTGGACGGCGACGCGGAAGGGCTGACGGGTCTGCTGGCGTCCGCGACCCCGCTCGCCGGGCGGGGCGCGCCGGTGGTGCTGGCGGGCTGGGGGCCGCCCGAGCGCTGTGCGACCTCCTCGGTGCTGCGGGTCGCCACGAAGCTGGCCGATCCGCTGCGGGGCGGAGGCAGTTGGCGCCCGGCGCTGCGGGACGACCTGGAGGAGGTCGCCGAGCGTGCGGGGCTGCGGATGGACGGGTCCGGCCGGGTGGCCTGCCCGTTCGGGTACGCGGACGTGGACAGCGCCGTGCGCGGGTTGCTGTCCACGGGGCTGTTCGACGCGGCGATCACGGCGACGGACCAGGTGCAGGTCGACAAGGAGCTGACGGAGGCGCTGCATCCGCATCAGCGGCGGGACGGGACGGTGTGGATGCCGAACGTCTTCCGGTACCTGATCGCGCGCGTACCGTGAGCTCGGCCGCCCCGGTCCGCTACGCGGTGTCGTCCTTCGGCGGCCACGGGATGCCCGCGACCCGGTAGGCGTCGGCCTCCTCCAGGGTCTCCTGCTCCAGCAGGGCCTGCGCCAGGGCGTCCAGCCGGCCGCGGTGCTCGCGCAGTGTGTGGCGGGCCTCCTCGTAGCAGGCGTCGACGATGCGGCGCATCTCGGTGTCGATGACGTCCAGGGTGTGGGGGGCCGCGGAGAGCCCGTACGCCTGCTGGGCGTCGCTCGGCAGGGCGGACAGCCGGCCGACCCGTTCGCTCATGCCCCAGCGGGCGACCATGCCGCGGGCGATGGCGGTGACCTGTTCGAGGTCGTTCTCCGCGCCGGTGGTGACGACGCCGTAGATCTCCTCCTCGGCGGCCATGCCGCCCAGGGCGCCGATGATGCGGCCGCGCAGGTACTCCTCGGAGTGCGCGTACCGCTCCACCTCCGGGGTGGACATGGTGACGCCGAGGGCCCGGCCGCGCGGCACGATGGTGACCTTGCGGACCGGGTCGGCGCCGGGCTGGAGCATGCCGAGCAGGGCGTGGCCGCTCTCGTGGTAGGCGGTGCGTCGCCGGTCCTCCTCGGTCATCACAATGGTGCGTTCGGCGCCGAGCTGCACCTTCTCCAGCGCCTCGGACAGATCCCTGGCCGTCACCTGGGACTGGCCCCTGCGGACCGCGAGCAGCGCGCCCTCGTTGGCGAGGTTGGCCAGGTCCGCGCCGGTCATGCCGGGGGTGGTGCGGGCGAGCTGGGCCAGGTCCACGTCGTCGGCGAGCGGGATGTCGCGGGTGTGGATGCGCAGGATGGCCTCGCGGCCGCGGCGGTCCGGCGGGGAGACGTTGACGACGCGGTCGAAGCGGCCGGGCCGGGTCAGCGCGGGGTCGAGGATGTCGGCGCGGTTGGTGGCCGCGATGACGACGACGCCTTCGGAGCCGGTGAAGCCGTCCATCTCGGTGAGGATCTGGTTCAGGGTCTGCTCGCGCTCGTCGTGGCCGCTGACCGAGGCGCCGCCGCTGCGGACCCGTCCGATGGTGTCGATCTCGTCGATGAAGATGATCGACGGTGCCACCTTGCGGGCCTCGGCGAAGAGTTCCCGGACCCGGGACGCGCCGACACCGACGATCATCTCGATGAACTCGGAGGCGGAGGCGGAGAAGAACGGCACGCCCGCCTCGCCGGCCACGGCCCGCGCGAGCAGGGTCTTGCCGGTGCCGGGCGAGCCCGCGAGGAGGACGCCGCGGGGCATCTTCGCGCCCATCGCGCGGTAGGCGTCGGGGTGTTCCAGGAAGTCGACGACGTCGTCGAGTTCGCCCTTGACCTCGTCGATGCCGGCGACGTCGGCGAAGGTGGTGCGGTGCCGGCCCGGCAGCAGCTCGACGGGTTTGGGCGGCGGCTTGCGCCCGAACATGCCGCCTGCACCGCCGCGGCCCGGGCTGAACCGCCGGGCGATGAAGATCCAGACCGCGACGATGATGACGATCGGCGCGAGGGAGATCAACAGGTTGGTGAGGACACCGCGCTCCTTGACGACCGGCTCCGCGGTCACAGTGACACCCCGGCTGCTGAGCTCCCGCCAGAGGTCGTCCTCGGCGAACGCGGGGCGCTGGGTGTGGAACTTGGTGTACGTCCCGCCGTCGCCGGGGGCGTCCCGGGCCTTCTTGAGCTCGCCCTGGATGGCGTCGCCCTTGGAGTAGATCTTGGATATGTTGCCCGCCTCGACCTGCCGGCTGAACTCGGTGTACGAGATCGTCGGCTCGTCGCCCCGGTCGAGGTAGTTCAGTCCCACGTAGGCGAGCAGGAACACGACCACCACGGTGACGGCCAGCCCCCACCAACGGCCGCGCATCCTGCGGCCGCCGGACCGCCCGGACGGCTCCTCCGGTGTGCCCTCGGTGCGCCACGGCTGGTCCGGAGCCTTCCGTCGTGGCGCGGTATCGCTCATATCTGGACGTTACGGCAGTCGCCGGGCCTCGGCATGCGCAGAGGGCGCGCCTCCCGAGGGAGAGACGCCCTGCGCGGCGTACGGGAGCGGTCAGCCCATGAACTTCTTGAACTCGTCCGGGAGCTCGAAGTCCTTGCCGGGCTGCTGGCCCGGCACACCGAAGGCTCCGCCACCCTGCGCGGCGGCGGCGCGGCGGGCGGCCTCCTCCTGCTCCTGCTGCTTGCGCTTCATCGGGTTGCCGGAGCGCTGCTTGCCCTTGCTCTTCTTCGGCTGCTTCTTGCTACGGCCGGGGCCGCCGCCCATGCCCGGCATCCCCGGCATGCCGGGCATCCCGCCGCCCTGGGCCATGCGGGACATCATCTTGCGGGCCTCGAAGAACCGCTCGACCAGGTTCTTCACGGCGCTGACCTCGACGCCGGAGCCCTTGGCGATACGGGCGCGCCGCGAGCCGTTGATGATCATCGGGTCCTGGCGCTCGCCCGGCGTCATCGACTTGATGATCGCGGCGGTGCGGTCGACGTCCCGCTCGTCGAGGTTGTTGATCTGGTCCTTGATCTGGCCCATGCCGGGCAGCATGCCGAGCAGCTTGCTGATGCTGCCCATCTTCCGGACCTGCTCCATCTGGGCCAGGAAGTCGTCCAGGGTGAAGTCCTGGCCCTTCTTGGACGCCAGCTTGGAGGCCATCTTCTCGGCCTCTTCCTGACTGAACGTCTTCTCCGCCTGCTCGATCAGGGTGAGCAGGTCACCCATGTCGAGGATGCGGGAGGCCATCCGGTCGGGGTGGAAGGCGTCGAAGTCGTCGAGCTTCTCGCCGTTGGAGGCGAACATGATCGGCTTGCCGGTGATCTGCCGGATCGACAGGGCCGCACCACCGCGGGCGTCACCGTCGAGCTTGGAGAGCACCACGCCGTCGAAGCCGACACCGTCGCGGAAGGCCTCGGCGGTGTTGACCGCGTCCTGACCGATCATCGCGTCGACGACGAAGAGGATCTCGTCCGGGGAGACGGCGTCGCGGATGTCCGCGGCCTGCTGCATCATCTCCTGGTCGATGCCGAGACGGCCGGCGGTGTCGACGACGACGATGTCGTGGACACGGGACTTGGCGAAGTCGATGGAGTCCCTGGCGACCTTCACCGGGTCGCCGACGCCGTTGCCCGGCTCGGGCGCGTAGACCGCGACACCGGCGCGCTCGGCGACGACGCTGAGCTGGTTCACGGCGTTCGGGCGCTGGAGGTCGGCGGCGACCAGCAGCGGCGAGTGGCCCTGCTCCTTCAGCCACCGGCCGAGCTTGCCCGCGAGGGTGGTCTTACCGGCACCCTGCAGACCGGCCAGCATGATCACGGTGGGCGGCTGCTTGGCGAAGCGCAGCCGGCGGGTCTCGCCGCCCAGGATCGTGACGAGCTCGTCGTTGACGATCTTCAGGACCTGCTGGGCCGGGTTCAGCGCCCGGGAGACCTCGGCACCGAGGGCCCGCTCCTTGACGTTCTTGATGAACGTCCGCACGACGGGCAGCGCCACGTCCGCTTCGAGGAGCGCGATACGGATCTCGCGCGCGGTGGCGTCGATGTCCGCTTCGGAGAGCCGTCCCTTGCCACGCAGGTTCTTGAAGGTCGCTGAGAGGCGATCGGAAAGAGTATCGAACACGGCGCTCGCGGTCCTCGGGGTCGGTGGCAGCTGGGAATCGCCTTCCAGGGTATCCCGGCGGCACAGGTGGCCGGGATCCCCCGGTCACCCTCGCAGCGTCTCCTCCAGCTTGCGGGCCACGGACACGGCCTCCTCGTCGGGCAGGGGCGCCCCCTCGGGACCTGTGACGTAGAAGGCGTCGACGGCGTTGGCGCCCAGCGTGCTGACGTGCGCGCTGCGCACCCGCACGCTCGCGTCCTCCAGCGCGCGGCCGATCCGGAACAGCAGGCCCGGCGCGTCCTGGGCGCGCACCTCGATGACGGTGGCCAGCCGGGACGCCGCCGGATGCACGGTGACCCGGGGCGGTGGCGCCATGACACCCCGCCGGCGCGGGTAGGCGGCGTCCCGCTCCGCGAGCTTCCCGGCGATGTCCAGCGAGCCGTCCAGGGCCCGGACGAGGTCGGCGCGCAGCCGGGTCGCCTGCGGCAGGGAGCCGTACTCGGCGGCGACCCGCCAGTTCAGCAGGAGGACGGAGCCGTCGACGCCGTCGGGCAGGTCCAGGGCCCTCAGCTCGGCGGTGCGCACGGTCAGCCGGTGCATGGCGAGGACGCCGGCGACGGCGGGCAGCACGCCCGGCTGGTCGGGGACGGCGATCAGGAGCTCCACACCGAGCGGTTCCGGGTCCCCGGCGGACCCGTCCCCGGCCGGTGGCTCCGTCTGGGCGCGCAGGGCCAGGACGGGGCTGCCGACGGCGATCGCCTCCAGGGCGAGACGTTCCTGCTCGGCGGTGGGCGCGGCGGCCTCGGGCTCGTCCGGGACGTCCCCGGCGAGTACCGCGCCGACCCGTTTGACGAGGTCGGCGACGAGGGAGCCGCGCCAGGCCGACCAGGCGGCGGGGCCGGTGGCCAGGGCGTCCGCCTCGGTCAGGGCGTGCAGCAGCTCCAGCGTGCCGGGCGTGCCGACCGCGTCGGCGACCGCGCGGACGGTCGCCGGGTCCTCCAGGTCGCGCCGGGTGGCCGTCTCGACGAGCAGCAGATGGTGGCGGACGAGGGTGGACAGGACCGCCACGTCGTCGCGGTCGAAGCCGATCCGGGCGGCCATGTCCTTGACGATGATCTCGCCGGCCACCGAGTGGTCGCCGGGCCAGCCCTTGCCGATGTCGTGCAGCAGCGCGGCGACCAGCAGCAGGTCGGGACGGTGGACGCGGCGGGTGAACGCGGAGGCGCGTACGGCGGTCTCGATGAGGTGCCGGTCGACGGTCCAGATGTGCACGGCGTTGCGCTGCGGGCGGCAGCGCACCCGTTCCCAGTCGGGCAGGAAGTGGGTGATCAGCCCTTCGGCCTCCAGGGCCTCCCAGACCTCCACGGTCGGCCGGCCCGAGCCCAGCAGGGTGACGAGCTGTTCGCGTGCCTCGGCGGGCCAGGGGGTGGGCAGCGGGCGCACCCCGGTCGCCATGCGCCGGACGGCGTGCAGGGAGAGCGGGAGCCCGGCTTGGGCGGCGGCGGCCGCGGCGCGCAGCGGGAGCACGGGGTCGCGGTCGGGGCGCGCGGCGCGGGCGAGCACCACCTCGCCGTCCTGCTCGACGACGCCCTCGGCCAGCGGGGAGCGTTCCGCGGTGGGCTTCCCGCCGCCCAGCATGGCCCGCAGCCTCGGCCGTACCGCGCGGGCCCGCAGCACACGGCCCACCTCGCGCCAGGTGACGTCGCTGGCGTACGAGATGACCCGGGCCGCCTCGTACACCTGGCGCAGCAGGGTGTCGGCGTCGAGCAGCCCCAGCTCGGCGGCGACCTGGTCCTGCTCCTGGAGGGCGAGGCGGTCGGTGGCCCGGCCGGTGGCCAGGTGCAGCGCGTCCCGGACGTCGAGCAGCCGGCGCCGGGCGTCGGCGAGGCCCTCGCGGGGGGCGTCCGCCAGCCAGGACGCGGCGACGGCGCGCAGGATGGTGGCGTCCCGCAGTCCGCCGCGGGCCTCCTTGAGATCGGGTTCCAGCAGGTACTGGAGTTCGCCCTGCCGCTGGGCGCGCTCGGCGGACAGCTCCTGGAGCTCGGGCAGCCGCTTGGCCGCCTGGTTGCGCCAGTCGGCGAGGACGGCGGTGCGCAGTCCCGTGGTGAGGCCGAGGTCGCCCGCGAGGTGCCGGGCGTCCAGCAGGCCGAGCTGCACCTTGAGGTCGTCGGCGGCGGTCTTGCGGGCCTCGGCGGGGGTGCGCACGGAGTGGTCGAGGGCGAGGCCGAGGTCCCAGACCGGGTACCAGATCCGGTCGGCGAGGGTGGCGACCGCCGTGCCGTCGCCTCCGTCGTGCAGCAGGAGGAGGTCCAGGTCGCTGCGCGGGGACAGCTCGCCGCGGCCGTAGCCGCCGACGGCGACCAGGGCGACGCCCCGCATGCTGCCGGCGCCCGCGGCGAACAGGCCGTTCAGCCACTCGTCGGTGAGCTGGGCGAGGGCGGAGCGGCGCGGCGGCCCGGACCGCACCCCCTCGGTGAGGAGGCGCAGCCGGGCCGCCGCGTAGCCGCTGGGTCCCGAGTCCTCTGCTTCGTCACGCACATCCGTACTCGACACCCGGCAGCTCCTGTTCTTCTTCTGTTCAGAGCGCGTCGGGGCCGCGCTCGCCGGTCCTGACCCGTACGGCCGCCTCGACCGGCAGGGACCAGACCTTGCCGTCACCGATCTTGCCGGTGCGGGCCGCCTTGACGATGACGTCGATCAGCTGCTCGGCGTCGTCGTCCTCGGCCAGGACCTCGATGCGGATCTTCGGGACCAGGTCGACGGTGTACTCGGCACCCCGGTAGACCTCGGTGTGGCCCCGCTGACGACCGTAACCGCTGGCCTCCGTGACCGTCAGGCCGTGCACTCCGAAAGCCTGGAGGGCTTCCTTGATCTCGTCGAGCCGGTGGGGCTTGACGACGGCGGTGATGAGCTTCATGCGTCCACCTTCTTGCTCTCGGCCGCGGCGACCGGGGCAGAGGCCGCGGCGGTACGGGCGGCACCGCCACCGGCACCGCTGAAGTCGTATGCGGTCTCGGCGTGCTCGGCCTGGTCGATGCCGGCGATCTCCTCGTCCTCGGAGACGCGCATCCCGATCGTCTTGTCGAGCAGGAAGGCGAGGACCGCGGAGGCGATCAGCGAGTAGGCGAGGACGCCGAAGACACCGGCGCACTGCTTCCAGAACTGGTCCAGGCCGCCGCCGTAGAAGAGGCCGGCCACGTCGGACTGGCCGCCGCCGGTGGCGAAGAAGCCGATGAGCAGGGAGCCGATGACGCCGCCGACGAGGTGGACGCCGACGACGTCGAGGGAGTCGTCGTAGCCGAACTTGTACTTCAGGCCGACCGCCATGGCGCACACGACACCGGCGATGACGCCGACCGCGATGGCGCCGAGCGGGGAGACCGCGCCGCCCGACGGGGTGATGGCGACAAGGCCGGCGACCGCGCCGGAGGCGGCACCGAGGGTGGTGAACGCGCCGTGGCGGATCTTCTCGTAGGCGAGCCAGCCGAGGACGGCGGCAGCGGTGGCGACCTGCGTGTTGACGAACATCAGCGCGCCGACGCCGTCGTCGTTGCCGAGCCATGAACCGGCGTTGAAGCCGAACCAGCCGAACCAGAGCAGACCGGCGCCGAGCATGACCAGCGGGAGGCTGTGCGGGCGCATCGGGTCCTTCTTGAAGCCGACGCGCTTGCCGATGACGAGGATCACGCCGAGCGCCGCGGCACCCGCGTTGATGTGGACGGCCGTACCGCCGGCGAAGTCGATCACACCGAGCTCGAAGGCCCAGCCGCCCGCGCCCCAGACCCAGTGGGCGACCGGGAAGTACACGATCGTGACCCACAGCGTGACGAACAGGGCCCACGCGGTGAACTTCACGCGGTCCGCGAGCGCGCCGCTGATCAGGGCGGGCGTGATGACGGCGAACATCAGCTGGAAGACGGCGAAGACGTAGACCGGGATGGTGTAGCCGTCCCAGAGCTGCGTCAGCCCGACCCCGCTGAGGCCCACGAAGTCGGAGGACCAGCCGATGAGGCTGCCGGAGTCGGTGCCGAACGCCAGGGAGAAGCCGTACAGCACCCACAGGATGGTGACGATCCCCAGGCTGATGAAGCTCATCATCAGCATGTTCAGGGTGCTCTTGACGCGGACCATGCCTCCGTAGAAGAAGGCCAGGCCCGGGGTCATGAGCATCACCAGGGCGGAACAGATGAGCATGAAGCCTGTGTTGGCGGACGACAGCGTGGGTGCGTCCGCCGCAAGCGTGATGGCGGCTGATGCCATCGGCGTCTCCTCGTCGTTGGTACGGCCCCGTGCGGGCGAAGCCTGAGCGGAATGAGGGGTGGGCCGGTTATGCGCCAAGAGATTGGCGCAGCGCGGTTTCGGTGGAAGCCCCTCGTTGTTTCGCCGCCGTGACGAAGGCACCTCGCGTGTTACGCGTCGATGAACCGCCGGATCCGGGTCCGCCGGATCGTTATCGTGGCGCAACCTTCGTGGAGGGATGCAAACCGGCCGCGGTCGGCCTTCCGATGACCTGGCATGGGGGAGCCGAGTCGGGCAGTTCGGGAGGGCCGGCCGCGGCCGGGGTCAGGGGTGCCCTGGGCACACGCGCGTGGTCAGACCGCCTCCGCGGTCTCGGGCAGTTCCACGGCGAGCTTCTCGGTCAGGTCCACGACCTCGGCCAGTGCCCCGAAGTCGCGTACGGCCGTGTCGACCGTCTTTCGGATACGAGTGTTCACACGCTCGGAGCGGACCTTCTTGGCGATCCGCATGGCGCGCTCGGCGTAGCCGACGCTCTGCTCGGGCTCGCGCCGCAGCAGGTGCACGGTGGCCATGCCGATGAGGTTCAGCGCGTACGACCGCTGGTGCTCGCCGTCCTGGGCGAAGAGGTCCACGGCCCGCTGCATCACGGGTTCGGCGAGCGAGGCGTACGCGGGGCTGCGGCCGGCCACGTAGGCCAGGTCGCGGAAGGAGTGGGAGTTCTCCCCGTGCAGCTCGGCCTCGGAGAAGAAGCGGATCCAGTCGGGGTCCGGCTCGTCCCACTCGTCGGCCTCGGCGAAGGTGTCCTCGGCCATCCGGACGGCCCGCTTGCACTTGCCGGGCTGGCCCATGTTGGCGTAGGCGCGGGCCTCCATCGCATACAGCATCGACTGGGTGCGGGGGCTCGCGCAGTCCCGGCTGCCGTACTGAGCGAGGTGGATCAGCTCCAGGGCGTCGTCGGGCCGGCCCAGGTGGATCATCTGGCGGCTCATGCTGGACAGGACGTACGACCCGAGCGGCCGGTCACCGGCCTCCTTGGCGGCGTGCAGCGCGAGGACGAAGTACTTCTGCGCGGTGGGCTGGAGCCCGACGTCGTACGACATCCAGCCGGCCAGCTCGGCGAGCTCGGCGGCGACCTTGAACAGCTTCCGGGTGGTGGCCTCCGGCTGGGGCTCCTGGAGCAGGTCGGTCACCTCGTGCAGCTGCCCGACGACGGCCTTGCGGCGCAGACCGCCCCCGCACTGGGCGTCCCACTGCCGGAACATCACCGTGGTGGACTGCAGCAGGTCCAGCTCGGGCTTGGACAGGCGCCCGCGGGCCCGGGAGGACGGGACGGCCCGGGAGTCGCGGTCGGCGCCGGCCGGGGCCGGGACCAGCCAGCGCTGCATCGGCTCGATCAGCGCCGGGCCCGCGGAGAGGGCGAGCGAGCTCCCGAGGAAGCCGCGCCGCGCGAGCATGAGGTCGCTGCGGGAGAACTCGCTGAGCAGGGCGACGGTCTGGGGGCCGGTCCAGGGCAGGTCGACGCCGGACACGGACGGTGCCTGGCGGGCGGTGCGCAGGCCGAGGTCCTCGACGGAGACGACGCAGCCGAACCGCTCGGAGAACAGCTCGGACAGGATCCTCGGGATCGGCTCGCGAGGGTTCTCCCCGTCCAGCCAGCGGCGGACGCGGGAGGTGTCGGTCGAGATGTGGTTGGCGCCCAACTGGCGGGCCCGGCGGTTCACTTGGCGGGCCAGCTCGCCCTTGGACCAACCGCTGCGCACGAACCAGGAGGAGAGGAGGTCGTTCGGGCGCTTGTCAGCGTGCGACGCGCCGGTGGCACTTGTACCGCTTCCGTCGTTGCCGCTCACTGGAACGCCCCCATCCCTTGGACCACTTGTCACCGAGTGCGCCAAGCCCTATCAGAATGCCGGTAAACACGGTCGCCCGTCCGGCAGTTGTCACCCTTCGAACGGAAAGCCGACTTGCCCGCGGCATACCCACAAGTGCATGTGCCCCGAGGCTCCGTGCACACACAGTAATCCTACGATCACTGGCGCAGCCATGGCGTTCGCGGAATCGCCACCATTCGCCACCCCTTCGAATGAACTCACGTACGCCGCAACGCGATTCACTTGACATAGGACGGCCGGAAGCAGGCGGAGCGGAGCATTCAGGGGCGCGTGTCACCAGTCCCACCACCCCGCACACTCCAACGAGCCGCATTGGAGCACGCGGCGCCCGGGGTATCCGGCCATCCAGAGAACACAGAGGGTCACGATCCGCTTTCACGCCGTAACCAGCGGCGTGCTGGACCCGTTGGAGGGGGCATGGGCTTCACGATCGGCGGTATCCGGGAGATCCGATCCGGCGCGCGTCGGCGCGGCCGCTCCTCGGAGTGCACCACCGTGGCCGAGTTCACCGGGCTGTGGGGCTGGGACGTGGTGCCCGGCACGCGGGCCACGGGCGGCGCCTGCTCGTGCGGCCGCTCCGGCTGCGAGGCCCCCGGCGCCCACCCTCTGGACTTCGCCCCCCTCATCCCGGCCGGGGCCACGCTCGACGAGGTCAGCAAGGCGTGGTCGGAGTACCCCGGCGCCTCGGTGCTGCTCCCCGTCGGGCGGACGTTCGACGTCATCGAGGTGGCCGAGCCGGCCGGCCGCCGGGCGCTGACCCGGCTGGAGCGCATGGGACTCCCCCTCGGCCCGGTCATCGCCACCCCCGGCGGCCGCGCCCAGTTCCTGGTCGCCCCCGGCGCCGCCGCCGAGCTCCACGACCTGCTCTACCGCATGGGCTGGGACGATCGCACCCACCTCGACCTGCACGGCCTCGGCCCCGGCAGCCACGTGACCGCGCCCCCCTCCGACCGGGGCGGCCTCGGCTCCGCCCGCTGGCTGCGGCCGCCGTCCCTGGACACGGCGACGAAGCCGCCGGCGGCGCGCCTGCTCCTCGGCACGCTGGCCTACGTGGCCCACCGCTCACGCGCTTAGGTCGTGTCCCAGCCGTCACAGCGAAGCGCCCGCCCCCAACTGCACCTTGGGTGGCGGGCGCTTCTTGCGCGGCGGGACGGGTTCGCGGCTGGTGGTGTCACTCCCCGATCAGGGCGTCGACGAACGCCTCGGGCTCGAACGGCGCCAGGTCGTCGGCGCCCTCGCCGAGCCCGATCAGTTTGACCGGGACACCCAGCTCGCGCTGGACGGCGATGACGATGCCGCCCTTGGCGGTGCCGTCCAGCTTGGTGAGCACGATGCCGGTGATGTCGACGACCTCGGCGAAGACACGGGCCTGCACCAGGCCGTTCTGCCCGGTGGTGGCGTCGAGCACGAGCAGCACCTCGTCGAGCGGCGCCTGCTTCTCCACGACCCGCTTGACCTTGCCGAGCTCGTCCATGAGGCCGGTCTTGGTGTGCAGCCGCCCGGCGGTGTCGATGAGGACGACGTCGGAGCCCATCTCCTTGCCCTCCTTCACCGCGTCGAAGGCGACGGAGGCGGGGTCGCCGCCCTCGGGTCCGCGCACGGTGTAGGCGCCGACGCGATCGCCCCAGGTCTGGAGCTGGTCGGCGGCGGCGGCCCGGAAGGTGTCGGCGGCGCCGAGGACCACGCTGCGGCCGTCGGCCACGAGGACGCGGGCGAGCTTGCCGGTGGTGGTGGTCTTGCCGGTGCCGTTGACGCCGACGACCATCACGATGCCCGGCTTGCTCGCCTCGGGCTCGGTGTGGACCGTGCGGTCCATGTCGGTGCCGACGAGCTTGAGCAGCTCCTCGCGCAGCAGACCGCGCAGCTCGTCGGGGGTGCGGGTGCCGAGCACCTTGACCCGCTCGCGCAGGCCGTCGACCAGCTCCTGGGTGGGGGCCACGCCGACGTCGGCGGTGAGCAGGATGTCCTCGATCTCCTCCCAGGTCTCCTCGTCCAGGTGCTCGCGCGACAGGAGCGTGAGCAGCCCCTTGCCGAGGGCGTTCTGGGAGCGGGAGAGCCGGGTGCGCAGCCGGACCAGGCGGCCGGCGGTCGGTTCCGGCACCTCGATCGCGGTCGGCGGGAGTTCCTCGGCGACGGGCGGTTCCTCGACGGTCGTCGTTCCGCCGCCCGGAAGATCCACCTCCTCTATGGTCCGGCGCTCTTCGTCGCGCGGTGTCTCGGCCTCGTCGCCGACGTGCGGCTCGGCCGGTGGGGCGGTGATGTCCGGGGCGGCGGGCGGCGGCGGGGGCAGCTGCTTCTTGCGGCGGGTGCCGACGACGAGCCCGCTGATCGCGCCGAGCACGACCACGGCGATGACTACAGCAAGGATGACGATGTCCATAACCCGACCAGTATCGGCCATGGAGCGCCGCGACACCCCTATGGATGTCTGACACACCGTCAGCTATGGTCCGCCGTGCCACCCGCCCCGGCGAAGGGGGAGCCCCCATGCCCGTCTCGGTCGTGCGTTTCAACCTGGTCGAGCCCGACGCGACCCCCGCCTCGCTGTCCGCCCGCTACCGGGCCGCCCTGGAGATGGCCGCCTACGCCGACGGGCACGGCGTGACCACCGTCCAGACGGAGGAGCACCACGGCGCCGGGAACAACTGGCTGCCGTGCCCCTTCGCCTTCGCCTCGGCGGTCTTCGGCGCGACCCGGAACATCGCCGTCACCGTCTCCGCGATCATCGGCCCGCTGCACGATCCGCTGCGGCTCGCCGAGGAGATCGCGGTCCTGGACCTGCTGAGCGGGGGCCGGCTGGTGACGGTGGCCGGGATCGGGTACCGGCCGGAGGAGTACGCCATGTTCGACGTGGAGTGGAAGCGGCGCGGCCGGCTCCAGGACGAGCTGCTGGAGACACTGCTGCGGGCGTGGACCGGCGAGCCCTTCGCGTACCGGGGCCGCACGGTCCGGGTCACCCCGCGCCCGCTCACCGAGCCGCACCCCCCGCTGCTGGTCGGCGGCTCCTCGAAGGCCGCCGCCCGCCGGGCCGCCCGGCTCGGGCTGCCGTTCTTCCCGAGCGCGCACCTGCCGGAACTGGAGGCCTACTACACCGAGCGGCTGGCCGAGTACGGAACGGAGGGGTGGGTGATGATGCCGGCGACCGAGACGCCCCTGCTGCATCTGGCCGAGGACCCCGACCGGGCCTGGGCCGTGTACGGCCGGCACTTTCTGCACGAGGCCCGCACCTACGCCTCCTGGCAGTCCGGGGAGATCCACTCGGCGGTGCGGTCGGCGGCCACGACGGTCGCCGAGCTGCGGGCCGAGGGCGTGTACCGGATCGTCACGCCCGAGGAGTGCCTGGCGCTGGACCTCGGCCATCACGTCCTGCACCCGCTGGCCGGCGGGATGCCGCCGGAGGAGGGGTGGCGGAGCCTGCGGCTGTTCTGCGAGCGGGTGCTGCCCGTCCTCGGCGCCTGAGCGGGCCGGCACGACGGCGCCGCCCCGGCTCGGGCAGTGGCCGAGCCGGGGCGGCGGCGGGTTACGGGGAGAGGGGCGGCGGGGACTTGGCCCTTCTCCCCGGGTCGGGGGCGGTCAGCCCATCTCCTCCAGCTTCTTGCCCTTGGTCTCGGGCACGAACTTGAGGATGAAGGGGATGGAGAGGAAGGCGAACACCGCGTACATGACGTAGGTGAGCGACAGGTTCCACTCCGCCAGGTCCGGGAAGGTGATCGTGATCACCCAGTTGGCGATCCACTGGGCCGAGGCGGCCACGCCCAGGGCGGCGGCGCGGATCTTGTTCGGGAAGACCTCGCCGAGCATGACCCAGACGACCACGCCCCAGGACAGGGCGAAGAACAGGACGAACGCGTTGGCGGCGATCAGCGCCACGTAGCCCTGCGCGGTGGGCAGCGGGTCATTGCCGTGCTGGAAGGAGAAGGACCAGGCGGCCGCCGCCAGGGAGACGCCCATGCCGATGGAGCCGATGAGGGCGAGCGGCTTGCGGCCGAGCCGGTCGACGAAGATCATCGCGATCACGGTGCCGAGGATGTTGACGATCGAGGTCTCGAACGAGTAGAAGAACGAGCTCGACGGGTCGACGCCGACGGACTGCCACAGCAGGTTCGAGTAGTAGAAGATGACGTTGATGCCGACCAGCTGCTGGAAGACGGACAGGCCGATACCGATCCACACGATCGGCAGCAGGCCGAAGCGGCCGCCCAGCAGGTCCCGGAACGTGGACTTGTGGTCGCTGCGCATGGCCTGGTCGATCTCGGCGACGCGGCCGTCCAGGTCGATGTCGCCCTCGACGTCCGCGAGGACCTTCTTGGCGGCGGCGATCCGGCCGACGCTGATCAGGTAGCGCGGGGACTCGGGGATGGCGAAGGAGAGCAGCCCGTAGACGAGGGCGGGCACCAGCATCACGCCGAGCATCCACTGCCAGGCCTCCAGGCCCGCGACCTCTCCGCGCTCGGCGCCGTCGGCCAGGTTGAGGATGGCCCAGTTGACGAGCTGGGAGACGGCGATGCCGATGACGATAGCGGCCTGCTGGAACGAGGCCAGCCGGCCGCGGTAGGCGGGCGGGGCGACCTCGGCGATGTAGGCCGGGCCGATGACCGACGCCATACCGATGGCGATACCGCCGAGCACACGCCAGGCGGCGAGGTCCCAGGCGGCGAAGGGCAGCGCGGACCCGACGGCGCTCACGGCGAACAGCACCGCCGCGATCTGCATGACGCGGATACGGCCGATGCGGTCGGCTATGCGGCCGGCTATCGCCGCGCCCAGGGCGCTGCCGAGCAGAGCGCTGGCCGCGACGGTCCCGGTGACGCCGGAGCTGAGGTCGAACCGGGCCTGGATGCCGCCGTTGGCTCCGTTGATGACGGAACTGTCGTAACCGAAGAGGAAGCCGCCCATGGCGGCCGCCGCGGTGATGAAGACGACGTGCCCGAGATGTTCGGGGTGAGCCGCTCGGGCTCGTGCGGGCTGCGCCTGCGCTGTGCTGGTCACGTGTAACTCCTCGGGCCCCCGGCAACGCTGCCGGGTGGGGGGGTAAGCCCCTTCAGGCCGTGATACCTGAAGGAAAAAGCAACGCTGGTGACCCTAATCCTTCAAGTTCCGAAGTCAATAGGCTGAGGAGTGTGACTTCGAAGTCGGCAACAGGGAAGCGATGCGTTCATTTCTTGAAGAATTGAAGGTGAAGGGCAGCAGCGAAGGGCCCGGCGGGAGGGCGGGGAGAGCGCTCAGCGCAGCCGCTGGCTGATGACCTTCGACACCCCGTCGCCCTGCATGGAGACGCCGTACAGCGCGTCGGCGACCTCCATCGTGCGCTTCTGGTGCGTGATCACGATGAGCTGCGAGGCCTCCTGCAACTCCTGCATGATGCGGATGAGCCGCTGGAGGTTGGTGTCGTCGAGGGCGGCCTCGACCTCGTCCATGACGTAGAACGGGCTCGGCCTGGCCTTGAAGATCGACACCAGCAGGGCGACCGCGGTCAGCGAGCGCTCGCCGCCGGAGAGCAGGGACAGCCGCTTGACCCTCTTGCCGGGCGGCCGGGCCTCGACGTCCACGCCGGTGGTGAGCATGTTGTCCGGATCGGTCAGGACCAGGCGTCCCTCACCGCCCGGGAAGAGCCGGCTGAAGACGCCCTCGAACTCGCGTGCGGTGTCCCGGTACGCCTCGGTGAAGACCTGCTCGACGCGCTCGTCGACCTCCTTGACGACCTGGAGCAGGTCCGCGCGGGTCTTCCGCAGGTCCTCCAGTTGCTCGCTGAGGAACTGGTGCCGCTCCTCCAGCGCCGCGAACTCCTCCAGTGCGAGCGGGTTGACCTTGCCGAGCTGCTGGTAGGCGCGCTCGGCGGCCTTGAGCCGCTTCTCCTGCTCGGCGCGGACGAAGGGCTTGGGCCGGTTGCGCGGATGCTCGGGGTCCTCCGGGAGCTGCTCCCCCTCAGCGGGCAGGGACGGCGGTACGAGCTGGTCGGGGCCGTACTCGGAGACCAGTCCCGCCGGCTCCACGCCCAGCTCCTCCAGAGCCTTGCTCTCCAGCTGCTCGATCCGCATCCGCTTCTCGGCGCCCAGGACCTCGCCGCGATGGACGGAGTCGGTGAGCTTGTCCAGCTCCGCCTTCAGATCCCGGCCCTCGGTGCGGGCGGCCGCCAGCTCCTGCTCGCGCCGCGCCTTGGCGGCCTCGGCGGCCGCGCGCTCCCGCTCGGCGCGGCCCAGCGAGACCTCGACGTGGGCGAGGAGCTGCCGGGCGCCGGCCGCGACGGCCTCGGCGACGGCCGCCTCGTGCCGCAGCCGCGCCCGCCGCTGCTCGGCACGCGCGCGTGCCTCGCGTTCGGCGCGGGCGGCCCGGTCCAGCGAGTCGGCCCGTCCGGCGAGTCCCTTGACCCGTTCCTCGTGCGTACGGACCTGGAGACGGGCCTCCATCTCGGTCTGCCGCGCGTTGGCGCCGTCGGCGGCGAGCCGGTCGCGCACCGAGGTGTCCGGTTCCTCCTCGACCGGCATCTCCTCGGCGACGGCGAGCCGTTCCGCCAGCTCCTCGACCTCCTGGAGCGCCCGGTCGAGCGCCTCCTGGGCCCGGGCGGCGGCGGCAACGGACCGCTCGGCCTCACCGGCGGCACCGCGCGCCTGCCCGGCGAGCCGGCCGAGCTGCTGGGCGACGGCCGACTTCTCCCGGTCGGCGGCCCTGCGCCGCTCCCCCAGCTCCTCGACGAGCGCGGCGCATTCCCGGCGCCGTTCGGCGGCCGCGTGCTCCGCCTCGGTCAGCTCCTCGCACCGCACGGCCAGCTCGTCCAGCTCGGCGGCGGCCTCGTCGACGGACGCCTGCACCTCCAGCAGGCTGGGCGCACCGGCGGAGCCGCCGTGCGCGAAGTGGGCGCCGAGGAGATCGCCCTCGGCGGTGACGGCCGTCAGCTCGGAATGGGCGTGGACGAGGTCCTCGGCGTCCTCCAGGGTGCCGACGACGACGATCCCCCGCAGCAGGCGGCGTACGGCGGGCATGAGCTCGGCGGGTCCGATGACGAGGTCGGCGGCGTAGCGTCCCGCGGGCGCGGGTGCCGGCTCCGGCGCGGGCGCGGGCGCACCGGCCGTCAGGAGCGAGGCCCGGCCCCCGTCCTGCTTGCGCAGCAGCCGGATCGCCTCGGCGGCGGCCGAGGGGGACGTCACCGCGACCGCGTCCGCCGCGGACCCGAACGCGGCGGCGAGCGCCACCTCGTGTCCCGGTGCCACCGTCAGCAGTTCCGCCGCCGGGCCGAGCAGCCCTGTCAAGCTCTCCCGCGCGCCGAGCAGGGCGCCCGTGCCGTCCTTGCGGCGCAGGCCCAGGGCCAGGGTCTCGTGCCGGGCCTGGGTCGCGGCGCGGCGGCGTTCGGCGGCGGTGGCGGCCTCGCGGGCCGCCGTCAGCACGAGATCCGCCTCGGCGAGACCCCGCTTGGCCGTCTCGTGCCGCTCGCCGAGCTCGGCGTCACCGGCGTCCAGCCCGTCGACCTCGGCCTTCAGGGCCTCGTACTCCTCCTGGGCGGCGACCGCCCGCTCCTGCGCCTCGTCGCGGGCGGCGGCCAGCCGGTCGATCTCGGCCTGCGCGGAGGCTGCGCGCGAGCGGGCCGCGTTGACCTGGCCGTTCAGCCGGGCGAGGCCCTCGCGGCGGTCGGCGATGGCGCGGGCGACGTCCTTCAGGCGGCGTTCCTCCAGAGCGAGCTCGCGCTCCAGTTCGGCCCGGTGCGCGACCGTGTCCTCCAGGGCGCGTTCGGCCGCCTCCAGGGCCGCTTCCAGCTCGGCCTCCTGCTCGCGGACACGTGCGGCCTCCCGCTCCATGTCCTCGGGGTCGCGGCCCCGGCGCTCCTCGGGCGGCGCGGACGTGGCGCTCTTCACCCGGGCGTCGGCCAGCGAGATCGTGCCGCGCACCCGCTCGGCAAGCTGGGACAGCTCGTACCAGGTCTGCTGGGCCCGCTGGAGCCGCGGGGCGAGCCGGCGCACCTCGTCCTCCAGGGCCGCCTCCCGCTGGAGCGCCTTCTTCAGCTCCTGCTCGGCGGACTCCTTGCGGGCCTTGAGCGCGGCCTCGTCCGCGACCTCGGCGTTCAGCGCCTCGCGCAGCCGTACGAGGTCGTCGGCGAGGAGGCGCAGCCGGGCGTCGCGCAGGTCGGCCTGGATGACGGCGGCCCTGCGCGCGACGGCGGCCTGGCGGCCGAGGGGCTTGAGCTGGCGCCGGAGTTCGTCGGTGAGGTCCTGCACGCGCGCGAGGTTGGCCTGCATCGCGTCCAGCTTGCGCAGCGCCTTCTCCTTGCGCTTGCGGTGCTTGAGGACGCCGGCCGCCTCCTCGATGAAGGCCCGGCGGCCCATCGGGTCGGCGTGCAGGACGGAGTCGAGCTGGCCCTGGCCGACGATGACGTGCATCTCTCGGCCGATACCGGAGTCGGAGAGCAGTTCCTGGATGTCGAGCAGCCGGCAGGTGTCGCCGTTGATCTGGTACTCGCTGCCGCCGTTGCGGAACATGATCCGCGTGATCGTGACCTCGGCGTACTCGATGGGCAGGGCCCCGTCGGAGTTGTCGATGGTCAGCGACACCTCGGCGCGGCCCAGCGGCGGGCGGCCGGTGGTACCGGCGAAGATGACGTCCTCCATCTTGCCGCCGCGCAGCGACTTGGCGCCCTGCTCGCCCATGACCCAGCTGAGCGCGTCCACCACGTTGGACTTGCCCGAGCCGTTCGGTCCGACGACGCACGTGATCCCCGGCTCGAACCGGAGCGTGGTCGCCGAGGCGAACGACTTGAACCCGCGGAGGGTCAGGGCCTTGAGGTGCACGCCGCCGGACTCTACCGTCCGGCGATGTCTCGCTCCATGAACGTGCGGTTTCGCCGGTGAACGCTGAGGGCACACCAGACGTTGAAGAAGGTGAAAGGATGCGCGGGGCAATAAGACGGGGGGAAAGAAAGAAGGGACGCCGAAGCGTCCCTTGCATTTTCTGACGACTGGAAGCCCAGTCGTCCGACGGATTGCCGAGCGGTTGATACGGGCCGCCCGACCACTGCCGTGCTTTCGTGGAGCGATGCAGTGATCAGGTGAGCGCAGGCTCCGCCTGGTGTGCGTCGATGCTCTCCATGATCCT
Source organism: Streptomyces sp. NPDC046859 (assembly GCF_040645135.1). NCBI lineage: Bacteria > Bacillati > Actinomycetota > Actinomycetes > Kitasatosporales > Streptomycetaceae > Streptomyces > Streptomyces sp. NPDC046859. The sequence goes on along the minus strand of NZ_JBEYXR010000011.1, from coordinate 69,554 downwards.
GTCGTGAGAAGCGGCAGCCGTCAGCGCCTCGTTCTCGGCCTGGATCCGTACGAGCTCGGATTCCAGGTCCTGGACACGCTGCTGGAGCCGTCGCATCTCGGCGAGGAGTCGCGGGTCGGAGCCGCCGACGTAACCGAGAAGCGCCTTTGCCATGATGGATGGTCCTCCACACTGAGTGACCGACCGATGCGGTGTGGGTCGTGAGGGATTCGCACCCGTGGTTGCTTGACGGGGCGTGGGTTGTACTGCCGTTCAGCCACGCCAAACAGCCGAGGTGCGCGGGGACTTTCAGCGTCTCACCAAAAAGTTTGACGGTCAACACGATCACGCCCCGTATTGGCGGGCGAACCCGGGGGCACACGGCCGGACGGCGGCACGCGGCGACTCCTGCGGGCCCCTCGGGGCGTGACGATCACCGTGAGAGCGGAGCTTGCCACTACGCGCGCTTCTTGGCAACCACCTGCTCATTTCTGCTTCGGGCAGGTGCCGGTGGCATGTCCCTCCGCTTCCGCGGGGCCGGCGCGCGGCCTCGCGTCACCGGACGGCGAAGCCGTCGTAGCCGCCGCGCGGTGTGTCCCAGATCTCGGTGACGCCGTCCACCCGCCCGGGCGTGTCGCCGTGGAGCCAGTCGAGCAGTTCCTCGCAGCCCTTTCGGGGGCCCTCGGCGACCACCTGGACCCGGCCGTCGTCCAAATTGAGAGCAAAACCACTCAGGCCGCCGATCTCGAGCGCCTTGGCCCGCGTGAACCAGCGAAAACCCACACCCTGGACACGTCCACGCACCCAGGCGACCAGCCGCACATCCTCGCTCATGACTGCAACCTAACGGGCCAATGTCCCTCGGGGCACTTCCTCCCCTGGCGCCATGCGGTACCGTCCCGACCCAATGAATCTCATTTGAAACTCACCTGATCGTGTGAGTTCCGTGGGGGCATGAAGACCGCAGGGACCAGGAAGGCCAGGACATGGGACGCCACCGACGCTCCGCCGCCGGCCGCGCCGCCACGGGCCGCGCCGCGGGGGGCACACACACGGACGGCTCGTACACGCACGGCGATGATCCGCTGAACCCACGGGGCGACCGGCCCGCCATGGGCATCGCGCCCTACCTGAACCCGGAGGCGTACGCCGAGGCCTACGCGGCGAGCGACGCCTACCTTTTCGCCACGGACGAGGGCTACGACCGGATCACCGCGACCACCACCTTCCCGGGCGACGGCACCACCACCGCCTTCCACAGCGAGGGCTTCACGCCCGACGTCGGCAGCCGGCTGCCGGGCGGCTCGCACCGCCGCCGCAAGAAGGGCCCGGCCCCGGTGAAGACGGGTCTGCTGGGCGTCTCGGCCGCGGTGGCCCTGGGGACGGTCGCGGTCGCCACCGGTGTGGTGCCCGGCATCGACAACTACCAGCTCGGCGGCGGCAACGGCACCGACCGGGTGCAGGCCGCCGACAGCCCGACCAACGCGCCGAACGAGCTCGGCGGTACGTCGGGCAGCGCCGAGAGCCACGAGAGCGGCGGCACGACGAGCCGGGACGTCGAGCGGCCCGCCTCGCCCGCTCCGTCCACCACGTCGTCCGCGCCGACGAAGACGCCGTCGAAGAAGCCGTCGGCGACGCCCAGCGAGAAGCCGAAGGACACGCCGTCGCGTACGGCCACCAAGGCCCCGCAGAAGCCGGCGAAGCCCCCGAAGGCCGAGGAGCGCACCAGCGCCCCGGTGACGGTCTCCGCGGAGGCCGCCGCCGCGGCCGAGGTCCTCCGGCTCGTCAACGAGGAGCGCGCCCAGGTGGGCTGCACCCCGCTGGCCGCCAACAGCGCCCTGGCCGACCTGGCGCAGGACTTCAGCGAGGACATGGCCCAGCGCGGCTTCTTCGACCACACCGACCCGAGCGGCGCCTCCCCGTGGGACCGCGCGGCGAAGGCCGGCGTCACGGACCTCGGCGGCGAGAACATAGCCCGCGGCCAGGCGGATGCGGCTTCGGTCATGGAAGCCTGGATGAACAGCCCCGGCCACAAGGCCAACATCCTGAACTGCGACTTCAAGACCCTGGGAGTCGGCGTCCACATGGGCCCGGGCGGACCTTGGTGGACGCAGGACTTCGGGTACTGAGGCAGCCCCAGGTCGGAGAGCCGTCGTTCCGCCAGCCTCAGCGGCAGAGCGACGGCTTCATGGCCGACCCCCGACAGTCCCACCCTCCGCGCCCCGTGTGGCGAGAGGATCATGGTGCGGGCCAGCCTTGGTGGATCAGGGCGACTTGTGAGGGCAAGGGCATGACCGGATAGACAGTGCCGCCACGCGACCAGTTCGCGAGCAGGCCCTCGGTGCTGTCGACGGCAGAGACGATCATCATGACCGGCATGTCGTTGTCGCCCCAGGTGTTCCACAGGGCCCAGCCCTCCGGACGGGGTTCGACGCCGAGGCGCGTGCACGCGTCCTCGTACGTCTCCGTCTACCCGGTCGGCATCGCGTCGGGACGGAGCACGACCACTCCGGCGAGCTTGACCGAGGAATAGTCAAGACCTGTGGATTCGGTGTGGTCAGCGATAGCGCGGGAGTCCGCCGAGGTCCGGAAGCTCGTCCTCGAAGTCGCAGGCGGCAACGGCGTCGAGGCCCCGGTTCCAGAATGCTGTGAGCAGGCGCGCCACCGCTTCGACGAGGACGGGGCCGGGGTCGTCGGCTTCCACCTCGATCGTGAACGGCCACCCGATGAAGTCGGCGGCCAGCCCGTCGTCCGGGTTGTCCCGGATCTCGAAGACCATCCGACCTGATCGGACCGTGTAGTGATCGTCGGCGGAGGCGCCGAGAGTCGCCGCGACGAGCGCGGTCACGGACTCGCGATTGCCGCCTCGCAGGTAGATCTGGTAGTCCCCGTAGTCCTTCGCTGTGTTCACGTGGCCTGCTCCTGTCGCTCGACCAGGATGCCGTTCTCGACCGAGCGCCGGTGCGGACCGGGGGGACCAGGTGGGCGCCGGTGATCGCGCGCCAGCGTGTCTGGGCGGACTCGACGAGCTTGAACACCATCGCCAGAGCGGCGGCTGGACTGCCGGCCCCATGGGCGACCTTGGTCCGCAGCTTCATCGTGGAGAACGTTGACTCGATGGGGTTGGTGGTCCGCAGGTGGATCCAGTGCTCGGCCGGCAACGACAGCCCGCGCGAGGCGTTCCACCTCGCGCAGATGGTCCAGTTCCGTCATCTCCGGTCGTGTCACACCGCGCAGTGTGTCACCGGACCTGCCGGGCGACATCGGGTTTTGTCCGTGCCGGGCGGGCAGGCCGCGTCAAGCGTGGCCGAGGGGTTCCTCGACGTCGGGTCGGCGTCCAGGTGCGCTCCTGCTCCATGCCCGGGATGAAGTCCTGCCGCAGGAATGACACTCAGGCGTCCGCGCCGAGCAGGCCCAGGCGCGCTGTCCGGTCGGTCTCTTCGCGTTGCGGCCGCCCCAGGGCGTCCAGCACGTCGGCCGGGGCCGCGCCGTAGACGTCGTCGCACTGGAGCCGCAGCCGTGGCGCCAACGGCGCGCCCGTCCGCGCCGAAGCCGACCTTGCGCTGACGCTCGGGAAGCCGCAACGGCGCGCTGCAACAGGCCAGTTGCGCGAGCCAACGGGCGGCCGGCTCCGACCGGGCGGTCGTCGGCCCAGACGCACGTCCAGGTCGTGAGGTCGCCGTGACGCATGATCAGCCCGGGCCGCCGGCGGGCGTCCGGGGCGGACCGGACGGCTTCCGGCGAGGGCCGGAAGTCACGCACGGCGTCGTCGCGCGGTCACCGCCCGAGCGCCGTGACGCCCTCGACGGTGCGGAGCGCCCGCGGCCACGGGACAGCCCGTCGTCGCCGCGCAGCAGGGACACCGCCTCGTGACCGTCCACGGAACCGTCACCGAGAGCGCGCGGCGCGCCGACGAATCCTCCCTGCTCCAGGTGGCGCGGCAGTTCGCGCACGGCGGGGCTCCACAGGCGCCACGGCCTGAGAATGGTCCCACCCGGCGCATCGCCGAAAGGCCACCGCGCACCGACTCACTGTCCTGGATCATGGGAATCGTGGTGAGCGGCGGCAGCTCAACGACCCGGCGTGACCTTCGGACCGGTCGTGCTCCGGGGGGTGCTGTCGTACCTGCTGTGCCGGTGGAAGGAGTACGCCTTTCCGGCCGTCTGGAGGAAGTTGGCGAGGGCAAGGGCCGCCCAGAGGGCGGTGAGGCCCCCGGCTGTGGCGAGCGGTTCAGCGGCGGCCGCCAGGACTCCGTAGCAGACGGCGGTCGTCACGAAGCTCGGCACCGTGCGCTTGAGGCCGATGAGGCCGAAGCCGACGACCGCCTGCGCGGCGTCGGTGACGACCACGGCCAGCACCCACGGCAGGAGGTCCCTGATCTGCTGCCGTACGCCGGCGTCGCCGGTGAACAGCGGGACCACCCACGCGCTGAACACGATCACCGCCGTCCCGATGCACCCCACGACGGCCAGTGCCAGCCACGTCCCCGCCCGGACGCTGCGCCGGATGTTCGCGCTGTCGCGCTCCGCCGCGTACGCGGACACCAGGGGGATGGTGGCCTGGCCGACCGCCACCGCGGCGGTGAAGATCAGGTTCACCAGGGAGATCCCGACGCTGTGCACCGCCGCGCTGTCCGACCCGATCCGGGCCGCGGCGAACGTCAGGACACCCAGGACGGCGAACTTGACGAGGACGGTGCCGGCGAGCGGGATCCCCACGGCACCCAGCTTCCAGACCCGCCGCAGGTCCGGCCGGCCCGGGCGCAGAGAGCGGCCGGACAGTGCCGTGCACCGGCGGAGGGCCAGGTGGTTGGCGACGGCGGTGATCAGGCTGGAGGCCAGCATGGCGATGCCCGCCCCGCTCAGGCCAAGGCTCGGCAGCGGGCCCGGGCCGCCCACGAGAAGGACGGACAGCGTGGCCGACACGGCGGTGCCGAGCAGTCCGGCCCGCATCACCGACGTCGAGCGTCCCAAGGCGACCAGGACCGAGGTGGCCGCCGAGGTGACCGCGACGGCGAGCACACTCGCGGCCAGCAGGTAGGGAAAGCTCCCCAACTCGTCGAGGGTGGTACGGGTAACCCCGGTCACCCGGCCGATCAGCGGCACCGCCGCGACGGCCGCCGCCGCGAGGCCACCCACGAGGACCGCCAGCCACATCCCGCTGTGCACCACGGGCAGGAGCCGGTCGGGGTCGTCCTTGCGGGGCGCGACGAACGGCATCACCCCGCGCAGCGCGCCCGCCACGGTCGCGGTGGCCGGGCTGAACGCCGCCATGGTGACGGCGAAGGCGGCCAGGGCGACGGTGGCATGGTTGCCCAGCAGAGCGGTGTCCACCAGGGCTCCGGCCGACGCGGCGATCATCGTCAGGTAAAGCGGCAGCGCGGCCGCCACCAGCCCGGCCCACGTACTCCGCCCGGCTCGCCCGCTCCCCTTGCCGATCACGGTCCCGATCATCACACCTGGGGGGCCGGCGGAGGGGCGGGACGTGGAACTCAGCCCTCGGCCGGGCCCGGTGACCCCAGGGCCGAGGTGTAGGCGCCCGTGGTGACGAGGCGGTCGATGACCTCGGTCGTCGCGGGGAGGCCGGGGTCCCGAACCACCATGTTGTCCCAGCCGTCGAAGGACTCGCACGCGTCCTGCCGGCGGTCCATGAGGCGCGCGCCTCGCCGAGCGTGGTCACGCTCGACGACCAGCGCCGCCCGTCCGGGAAGGTCACCCGCGCGTCGACGCTGCACACCTCGTCGAGGTCCTCCCCCGCGCCCGGTACGAAGCAGGTCTCGTCATCCGACCTGCGCACCCGGTGGAGCGGGCCGTCCCCCATGTCTCCCCCGGCCCCCGCCCCACCGGCCGGCTCGGTGGGCACCCGACGGCGGGTCACGGAACTCGTGCGCGGAGTTTCCCGGGCCGTCAGGCCGCCGCACGCCCCAGCGCGAACGTCCTCGCCGTCTCCGCCACCCTGCGGCCCAGGTGTTCCGCCGTCGCCACGTCGGCCTTGTGGACGGCGTCCGGGGCCGCGTCGACGTCGGTCTGGGCGGCGGCGCCGGCGAAGACGCCGAGGCGGTTGAGGTCGTTCTCGGAGGCGGCGCTGTGGTTCCAGCCGGGGAGCAGGCCCAGGTTGATCCAGTGCATGCCGAGCTGTGCGGCGAGGATCTGGAAGAACTGCAGGGTGTGCAGCTTGTCGCCGCTCTTGGAGCCGGAGTTGGTGAAGCCGGCCGCCAGCTTGTCCTTCCACGCCTGGTCGGCCCAGCGCTTGGAGGTCGCGTCCGCGAAGGTGTGGAAGGCGCCGGACGCGGTGCCCATGTAGGTCGGCGAGCCGAAGACGATCGCGTCGGAGCGGTCGAGGAGGGCCCACTGCTCCTCCGTGATCTCGTCCACCTTGATCAGGTGCACCTCGGCCCCGGCCTCGGCGGCACCGGTGCGCACGGCCTCGGCGACGACGGCGGTGTGGCCGAAGCCGGAGTGGTAGACGATGGAAACGACAGGGGTGGTCACAGGGGACTCCTGGGGTGCGGGAAGGACCGGGCGCCGGTGACGCGCCCGTCGATGACAGTAACCAGAGGAAAGCACTAACTATTCGAAAGCGCAACCCTCGCGATAGCGCTGCATACGCGTACGCTGTCCGCATGGAGAGCACCCAGGAGCGCACGGCGGAGCAGCAGCTTCCGTACAACGTGTTCGCCAGGACCTGTCCGTCGCGCGGCACGCTGGAGCACGTCACGGGCCGCTGGGGCGGACTCACGCTGAGCGCCCTGTACGAGGGGTCGCTGCGGTTCAACGAGCTGCGCCGCAGGGTCGACGGCGTCAGCGAGAAGATGCTGTCCCAGACGCTGCACGCGCTGGAGCGCGACGGCCTGGTGCACCGGGACGCGCAGCCGACGAACCCGCCGCGCGTGGACTACGAGCTGACTCCGCTGGGCCGTGGTGTGGCCGAGCGGCTGATGAGCCTCATCCAGTTCGTGGAGGGGCAGATGGACGACGTGCTCACGGCACGACGGCACTACGACGAGACGCGCGGCGCCCTCTGACACGTCGGGCAGAAGTAGCTGGACCGGTTCATCCACGGCCGGCGCCGCATGGGCGTGCCGCAGCGCTTGCAGGGCAGGCCCTCACGCCCGTACGCGTCGAGCGAGCGGTCGAAGTAGCCGGACTCACCGTTGACGTTGACGTAGAGGCTGTCGAAGCTGGTGCCGCCCACCGCGAGGGCCGCGTTCATCACGTCCCGCGCGTGGCCCAGGAGTTCCCGCGTGCGCGGGCGGGTCAGGGTCGCCGTCGGGCGGTCGTAGTGCAGCCGGGCACGCCACAGGGCCTCGTCCGCGTAGATGTTGCCGACCCCGCTGATCAGCGACTGGTCGAGCAGGGCCCGCTTGACGGTCGTGCGCCTGCGCCGCAGCGCCTGGTGGAACGCCTCGTCGTCGAAGAGCGGGTCCAGCGGGTCGCGGGCGATGTGCGCGATGACGTCGGGCAGGCCGTCGGCGGTGGTGTCGTGCAACGACAGACCGCCGAAGGTCCGCTGGTCGACGAAGCGGAGTTCGGTGCCGAGGTCGTCGGCGAAGCGCACGCGGATGCGCAGGTGCTTCTCCGCGGGAGCCGTGTGCGGCTGCACCAGGAGCTGGCCGCTCATGCCGAGGTGCGCCAGGATCGCCTGGCCGGTGTCCGCCAGGGGCAGCCACAGGTACTTGCCGCGCCGGCTGGGGACACCGACGCGGTGGCCCTTGAGGCGGTGCGCGAAGTCGTCGGCGCCCGCGACATGCCGGCGCACGGCACGCGGGTGCAGCACCTCGGCGTCGGCGACCGTGCGGTGGGCGACCCAACGTTCCAGGCCACGCCGGACGACCTCGACCTCGGGCAACTCGGGCATGGGACTCCCCTGTTCACACCGTGCGGATACGGGCCGAGCGCCCGCCCCGGGGCCGGGACGGGCGCTCGGATCGCGCTGTTCGGTCAGGCGGAGGCCGACGCGTCGGCGTCGGCGTCGGCGTCGGGTTCGGGGACGGCGTTCGCCGCCTCCTTGGCGCGCTCGTCCGCCGCGGCCTTGATGGACCGCCACGCGGACTCGGCGGCCTGCTGCTCCGCCTCCTTCTTGCTGCGGCCGGTGCCGGTGCCGTACGAGACGCCTCCGACGCGGGCGGCAGCAGTGAAGGTCTTCTCGTGGTCGGGGCCGGTCTCCGTGACCAGGTACTCGGGGACACCGAGCCCTTCGGTCGCGGTGAGCTCCTGGAGACTGGTCTTCCAGTCCAGGCCGGCTCCGAGGTTCGAGGACTTCTCGATCAGGGGGTCGAACAGGCGGTGCACCAGCTCCGCCGCCGAGTCGAGGCCCTGGTCGAGGTAGACCGCGCCGATCACCGCTTCGAGGGTGTCGGCGAGGATGGATGCCTTGTCCCGGCCGCCCGTGCCCTCTTCACCGCGGCCGAGCCGGATGAAGGAGCCCAGGTCGAGCCCGCGGCCGACCTCCGCCAGCGCACGCGAGTTGACCACCGCGGCCCGGAGCTTGGCCAGCTGGCCCTCCGGCAGATCGGGGTGGGTGCGGTACAGCGTGTCCGTGACCACCAGGCCGAGCACCGAGTCCCCGAGGAACTCCAGCCGCTCGTTGGTGGGCAGACCGCCGTTCTCGTACGCGAAGGAACGGTGGGTCAGCGCACGCACCAGAAGGGCGGACTCGAGTTTGTACCCGAGCCGCCCTTCCAACAGCGTGTGGGACGAGGCCTGGCTGTCCGCTGCGTTCTTCTTCGGCGTGGACACAGTGCCTCTCACCAGCCGCTCAGACCTCGAGGACCTGGCGCTTGTTGTAGGTGCCGCACGACGGGCACGCGATGTGCTGCAGCTTGGGCTCGTGGCAGCGCTCGCACGCAACCAGGGTGGGGACCGCAGCCTTCCACTGCGACCGGCGGTGGCGCGTGTTGCTGCGCGACATCTTCCGCTTCGGAACAGCCACGGCTACTTCTCCTGCTTCTCGTCGACGCCCGGTTCGGCGCCGCTCTTGTCGTCCTTATCGCCGGGTTCGAGTGAATCGGCGAGTCCCTGCAGTGCCGCCCAACGGATGTCGACGGCGTCATGGTGGTGGTCCGGGTCGTCAGCGAGACGCACGCCGCACTCGGCGCACAGTCCCGGGCAGTCTTCCTGGCACACCGGCTGCATCGGCAGTGCGAGCACCACCGCATCACGCAGCACAGGCTCGAGGTCGAACAGGCCGTCCTCGATGAAGAGCCTGTCCTCGTCGTCCTCGGCGTCGTCGCCGGGCTCCGCGTGGTGCACGCGGCCCCGGTCGTCGGCGTCAGGGTACGAGAACATCTCCTGGAAATCCGCTTCCACGTCGAGCTGAAGCGGCTCCAGACACCTTACGCACTCCCCCTCGGCCCGTGCACGGGCGGTGCCTGTGACAAGCACCCCTTCCATGACCGACTCGAGCCGGAGTTCGAGCTCCACCGGGGCGCCTTCCGGCACTCCGACGACCTTCTGGATACCGAGGTCCTTGGGGGCGTCGACCGTGCGGGTCAGGCGCTGCAGCGCACCGGGCCGCCGGCCCAGCTCGTGTGTGTCGAACACGAGGGGGTTGCGGTGGTCGAGGCGGGCTGTCACGCCGTTCCTGCTTTCGATCTGCTGAGCTCAGGGGGTCCGCCGCCCAGTGGTGCTGCGGGCAGCGTAGATCGCGGACGTACGCGCGACCGAACAGCCAGGATACTGGACCTTTCGCTCACGGCCCAATCCGGTGGTCGCGCTACTGGCCGCGCCCCTGCTCGTACGCCCTGAGCTGCTCCGGAGTGATCATGCTGGTGTCGAAGAGACTGGTCTCGTCGAGCGCGTAGGACTGGTGGTTCTGCTGGGGCTGCTGGGCCGCCTGCTGCGGGTCGTACGCCTGCTGCCCGCTGTCGTAGCCCTGGTAGGGGGCGCCTCCCGCCGGAGCGTAGCCGGAGGTGGGGTCGTACGGGTCGGCCTGCTGGTAGCCGTAGGCGTCCTGGCTGTCGCCGTACCCCTGCTGCTGGTAGCCGTACGGGTCGGCGGTCTGCTGCTGGTAGCCGTATGCCGGCTGCGCGGCCCCGGGGTCGTACTGCGGCTGCGGCGGTACGGCCGCCGGCTGCTCGGCGGGGGCGGCCGAGGCGTCCTGCTGCGCGAGCGCGGCGAGGTCGGCGAGGTAGTCGGCGTCGCTGGAGTGCTGGATGGTGCTCATGTCGTCGGCGAGGGCGCCGAGGTCGTCGGTGGCGATCCGGCCGTGCAGCTTCTGCCGGCCGCGGCCGACCGCCTCCAGGGTCTTGGCGAGCACCGCCTCGAAGGCGCCGAGCTTGACGTCGACGTACTCGTCGGCGCTGCGGCGCAGGGTCTCCGGGTCGTGGCTGCGCTCGGGGGCGTCCTCGTCCTCGTAGCCGTGCTCGTCGGTACCCGGGCCGGTGCCGAGGAGCTTCTCGCGGCCGCGGCCGACGGAGCCGAGGGTCTTGGTGAGGACGACCTCGAAGTTGGCGAGCTTGGAGTCGACGTAGTCGTCGGCCTCCGCGCGGATCTCCTCGGCCTCCTGGCGGGCCTCGGCGAGGATGCGGTCGGCCTCGGCCTGGGAGCGGCGGGCCACCTCGGTGCCGGAGACCAGGGAGCCGCGCTCGGCGTGGGCGCCCTGGATGATCCGCTCGGCCTCCTTGCGGGCCTGCTCGACCATCTGCTCGCGGTCGCCGATCAGCTCCTGGGCCTGGGCGAGGGAGCCGGGCAGGGCCTCGCGGACCTCTTCGAGCATCGAGAGCAGTTCGGCGCGGTTGACCACGCACGAGGCCGACATCGGCATCGACCGGGCACTGGAGACCGCCGCGACGATCTCGTCGAGCTTCTTCTGCACGTCCACCGTGTGCTCGCCACTCTCTACAGCTGTGATGGAGACGGACGGGACGACTGTAGCCCCATCAACTGTGCCGCAGGCGCTTGTTCAGCGCCTCCAGGACCACCGGCGGGACGAGGTGGGAGACGTCGCCGCCCCAGGTCGCCACTTCCTTGACCAGGGAGGAGGACAGGAAGCTGTAGGTGGGGTTGGTCGGGACGAAGAGGGTCTCCACGCCCGACAGGCCGTTGTTCATCTGGGCCATCTGCAGCTCGTAGTCGAAGTCGCTGACCGCGCGCAGGCCCTTCACGATGGCCGGGATGTCGCGCTGCTTGCAGAAGTCGACGAGGAGGCCGTGGAACGCCTCGATCCGGACATTGCCGTACTCGGCGGTGACCTCGCGGATCAGGTCCAGTCGCTCGTCGACCTCGAACAGGCCCTTCTTGGACTTGTTGATCATGACGGCGACATAGACCTCGTCGTACAGCCTGGAGGCGCGGGAAATGATGTCCAGGTGTCCGTTGGTGATCGGGTCGAACGACCCGGGGCATACGGCGCGGCGCACTTGCGATCCCTCGCTCTCCGGTCCGGTCATCGTGCGTCTTCGCACGTAGAGGCGGCGCGACCGTACCAAAACGTTCCCTCGCCGTACCGGCGGGCCCGGAGGCCCTCGAAACCGTCCGGCCACCGGAATTCCCCGCCTCTGGTGCTGCGCTCCACGGTGACGAGCGCGTCGGGCGCGAGCCAGCCCCCGGCACGGAGTGTGAGGAGAATCTCCCGAAGATCGTCGTCCGAGACGGCGTACGGGGGGTCGAGGAATACGATGTCGTACGGCTCGTCGGGAGCCGGGGTGCGGATGATCTGTTCCGCTTTGCCCGACCTCACCTCGGCGCCGGGGAGGCCGAGACTCTTCACGTTCTCCCGGACGACGCGGGCGGCCCGGCCGTCGGCCTCGACGAGCAGGGTGTGGCTCGCGCCGCGGGAGAGGGCTTCGAGGCCGACGGCGCCGGAGCCGGCGTAGAGGTCGAGGACCCGCTCCCCGTCCAGCGGGCCGCCGAGGAGCGACTGCCAGGTGGAGAGGAGGCCTTCGCGCGCACGGTCGGAGGTGGGCCTGGTCCCCGTGCCGGGCGGCACGGCCAGACGACGTCCGCCGGCGGCTCCGGCGATCACGCGGGTCATCTTCTGTCCTCGGGTGTGGGCGGCTGTGGGTATCAGTGTGGCCGGTCGGGCGCGGGCCCGGGTACCCGCCTGGTCCAACCGGCCGCGACCCCCGGACGGGCTCGTCTCACCCCTTCTCCAGGTACTGCTCCCGCTCCTCGTCCAGGAGGGCGTCCAGGGCGGTCCGCAGGCCGGGCAGCCCCGCGAGCTCCGGATCCCGCTCCACCAGGGCCGCGGCCTCCTGCCGGGCCTCCGCGATGATCTCCTCGTCCTCGATGACGGCCAGCATCCGCAGGCTGGTGCGGGCGCCGGACTGGGCCTGGCCGAGGACGTCGCCCTCGCGGCGCTGCTCCAGGTCGATCCGGGAGAGCTCGAAGCCGTCGAGGGTGGAGGCGACGGCGTCCAGGCGCTGCCGGGCGGGGCTCGCCTCGGGCATCTCGCTGACCAGCAGGCACAGGCCGGGCGCGGAGCCGCGGCCGACGCGGCCGCGCAACTGGTGCAGCTGGGAGACGCCGAAGCGGTCGGCGTCCATGATCACCATGGCGGTGGCGTTCGGGACGTTGACGCCGACCTCGATGACGGTCGTGGCGACGAGGACGTCCGTGTCGCCGGCCGCGAAGCGGCGCATCACCGCGTCCTTGTCGTCGGGGTGCATCCTGCCGTGCAGCACCTCGACCGTGAGGCCCTGGAGGGGGCCCTGGGCGAGCTGCCCGGCCACGTCGAGCACGGCCAGCGGCGGGCGTTTCTCGGCCTCGTCCTCGGGCGAGGCCGCCTTGGCCTTCTTCGGGTCGTCCTCCTCGTCGCCGATGCGGGGGCAGACGACGTACGCCTGGTGGCCGTTCTCCACCTCCTCGCGCACCCGCTGCCACGCGCGGGCGAGGAAGTGGGGCTTGTCGGCGGCCGGGACGACATGGGAGGCGATCGGTGAGCGGCCGGCGGGGAGCTGGTCGAGGACGGACGTCTCCAGGTCTCCGAAGACGGTCATCGCGACCGTGCGCGGGATGGGTGTGGCCGTCATGACCAGCAGGTGCGGGGGCTGTCTGCCCTTGCCGCGCAGGGCGTCGCGCTGCTCCACGCCGAAGCGGTGCTGCTCGTCGACCACGACCAGGCCCAGATCGTGGAACTGCACCTTGTCCTCGATCAGGGCGTGGGTGCCGATGACGATGCCGGCCTCGCCGGTGACCAGGTCGAGCAGTGCCTGGCGGCGGGCGGCGGCTCCCACGGACCCGGTGAGCAGCACGACCTTGGTGGCGTGCTCGGCGCCGCCCAGCGTGCCGCCCTCGGCCAGATCGCCCATCATCTCGACGATCGACCGGTGATGCTGCTGGGCCAGCACCTCGGTGGGCGCGAGCATCGCGGCCTGCCCGCCCGCGTCGACGACGGCGAGCATCGCGCGCAGCGCCACCAGGGTCTTGCCGGAGCCGACCTCGCCCTGGAGCAGCCGGTGCATCGGGTGCTCGGTGGCGAGGTCGGCGAAGATCTCCCGGGAGACCTGCCGCTGGCCCTCGGTGAGGGTGAAGGGCATGCGGGCGTCGAAGGCGGTGAGGAGCCCGTCGGGCGCGGGGCGCCGGGCGACGGCGGGGAGTTGGGCGTCGGCATGCCGGCGGCGGGCGAGCGCGACCTGGAGGACGAACGCCTCGTCCCACTTGAGGCGGGCGCGGGCGTCCTCGATGTCCGCCTTGGTGTGCGGGCGGTGGATCTTGAGCAGGGCCTCCGGGAGGGGGACCAGGCCCCGTCCTTCGCGCAGGGACTCCGGGAGCGGGTCGACTGCCTCCTGGGCGCTCGGCAGGACCGTCTGGATCGCCTTGCCGATCTTCCAGGACTCCAGTTTGGCGGTGGCCGGATAGAGCGGGATCAGTGCGCCGGCCCAGGTCTCGACGGCCTCCCCGGAGTCGTCGCGCAGCAGTTCGTAGGCCGGGTGCGCGAGCTGGAGGCGGCGGTTGAAGACGGAGACCTTGCCCGCGAACATGGCGCGGGTGCCCGGCAGGAGCTCCTTGTGCGGCTTGTGGACGCCGTTGCCGAAGAAGACCAGTTGGAGGCGGCCGCTGCCGTCCGTGATGGTGACCTCCAGGCGCTGGCCCTTGCCGCGCGGCGCCTTGGCGGAGGCGAAGCTGTGCAGCCGGGCGTCGGCGACCATGGCGACCACGGTGACGTGCTCGTCCATGGGGAGGTCGGCGAGGTGGGTGAGCTGACCGCGCTCCTCGTATCTGCGGGGATAGTGGTGCAGCAGGTCCCCGACGGTGTGCAGGCCGAGGTGCTCGGCCATCACCTTCGCGGTGGGGGGGCCGAGCACCTTCTTCAGTGGTTCGTCCAGTGCGGGCACGAGATCCATTCCACACCACGGCACTGACATCGCGTCGGGCGCCGCCGTGGCCTTGTGCGTAAACGTCCCGGAAACCCCTGGTCAGCCGGTTCGTCTCGGATCTAGGATGACGCGCCCCGGCCATCCCTTCGCGGTCACCGCCTCACCGGGACCGCCCGACCCCGCGCCGACGCCCCTCCCCCCACCGGCGCTGCGACGATGGACTCCCAGACCTCACAGTCATCCCAGGCCCCCCAGCCCTCCCCGTCACCGCACACCTTCCAGGTCGACCTGCGCGGTCTCGTGGACCTGCTCTCCCACCACCTGTACTCCAGTCCCAGGGTCTACCTGCGCGAACTGCTCCAGAACGCGGTCGACGCCATCACCGCCCGGCGCGCCGCCGAGCCGGACGCGCCCGCGTCGGTGCGGCTGTTCACCGAGCCGGGCGCGCTGCGGATCGAGGACTCCGGGATCGGGCTGACCGAGGCGGACGTGCACGACCTCCTCGCGACGATCGGGCGCAGCTCCAAGCGGGCGGACGGACTTCAGGAGGCGCGGTCGGACTTCCTCGGGCAGTTCGGGATCGGGCTGCTCGCCTGTTTCGTCGTCGCCGAACGGATCCGGGTGGTCAGCCGCAGCGCGCGGACGCCGGACGCGGCGCCCGTGGAGTGGACGGCGACCGACGACGGTTCGTACACCGTGCGCACGCTGCCGGACGACGCGCGCCCGGAGCCCGGCACCACCGTGCACCTGGTGGCCCGGGCCGGCGCCGCCGAGTGGCTGGCCGAGGACCGGGTGCTGGCGCTGGCGCGGGACTTCGGCTCGCTGCTGCCGTACGACGTGCGGGTCGGCGAGGAGGCGGTCACCGATCTGCCGGCGCCCTGGGACCGGCCGTACCCCTCCCCCGCCGCCCGGCGGGTGGCCCTCGGGCGGCACTGCCACGACCTGTTCGGCTTCAGGCCGCTGGACGCGATCGAGCTGGACGTGCCGCTCGCGGGGATCCGGGGGGTGGCGTACGTCCTGCCGTCGGCGGTCAGTCCGGCCCAGCGGGCGGGCCATCGCGTCCACCTCAAGGGCATGCTGCTGACCGAGCGCGCCGAACAGCTGCTGCCCGACTGGGCGTTCTTCGTGCGGTGCGTGCTGGACACCGACAGCCTGCGGCCGACGGCGTCGCGCGAGTCGCTGTACGAGGACGAGACGCTGGCGGCGGTGCGGGAGGCGCTGGGGGAACGGATCCGGGCCTGGCTGACGGATCTGGCGGCCGGTGATCCGGAGCGGCTGGCCGCGTTCCTCGCGGTGCACCACCTGGGCGTGAAGTCCCTGGCGCGGCACGACCGGGAGATGCTGCGCATCATGCTGCCCTGGCTGCCGTTCGAGACGACCGACGGCCGGCTGTCCCTGGAGGAGTTCGCGCGGCGGCACCGGGTGGTGCACTTCACCCGGACCGTCGAGGAGTACCGCCAGGTCGCGCCGATCGCCTCCGCGCAGGGCGTCGGCGTGATCAACGGCGGCTACACGTACGACAGCGAGCTCGTCGAGGCGCTGCCGTCGGTGCGGCCCGGCACGGTCGTGGCCGAGCTGGACGCGGACACCGTGACCGCCCATCTGGACGCCGTCGACCCGGCGGTGGAGCTGGCGCTGTCGGGCTTCCTGGCGACCGCGCGGGCCACGCTCCACCCGCTGGGCTGCGACGTCGTCCTGCGCGCCTTCCATCCGCTGTCGGTGCCCGCGCTGCACCTGGACGACCGGGCCGCCCGGCACGAGCAGGCCCGCGCGCAGGCCGAGGAGCAGGCCGACGACCTGTGGGCGGGCATCCTCGGCTCGCTGCGGGGCGAGGCGCCCCGCGCGCGTCTGGTGCTCAACCACCTCAGCCCGCTGATCCGGCGGATCGGCTCGCTGGGCGAGCCGGAACTGATCGGCACCGCCGTGGAGTCCCTGTACGGGCAGGCGCTGCTGATGGCGCAGCGCCCGCTCAGGCCCGCGGACTCGGCGCTGCTGAACCGGGCCTTCATCGGCCTGCTGGAGTGGGCCACGAACGGGGAGGGGGACCGCTGATGACGGAGATCACCGACCTCGACGCGCTGCGCCGGGCGATGGCGGAGAACGGCGAGCAACCGGAGGGCCCGGCCCGCAACGCGCGCGCGGAGCAGCTGCTCGCCGAGGCGGAGCGGCTGGGCGAGCCGCTCGCGGTGATCGAGGCGCTCGGGCACCAGCTGAAGGTCTACAACTACAGCTCCGAGAAGGCGAAGATGTTCGTCCCGTTCGCGCGGCTGCTGCGCATGTGGGACGAGCGGCCCGAGGACTTCGACGAGTACGAGACGCACAGCCTGCACTGGGTCTTCAAGTGGATGTCGGCCGGGATGCTCGATCAGCCGCACATCCCGCTCGCCTCGATCGAGAAGTGGCTCGGCGAGATGGAGCACCGCTACCGGCTCGCCGGCCACTCCGAGCGGGCGGTGCGCAGCGCCGAGTTCAGCGTGGCCGCGCACGTCGGCGACCTGGAGCGGGCGGAGCGGGCGTACGCGGCGTGGCTGGCGGCCGACCGGGACTCCATGGCCGACTGCCACGCGTGCGAGCTGCACGGGCAGGGCTGGTGGCAGGCGGTGCGGGGCCGGGACGCGGAGGCGGTCCGGCTGTGGCGGCCGGTCCTGGACGGCGAGTACTCCTGCGCCCACGAACCGCACACCGTGCTCGCGTCCTCCCTGGCCCCGCTGCTGCGCCTGGGCCGGGTGGACGAGGCCCGCGCCAACCATCTGCGGGGCTTCCGGCTGGTGCGGCCGATGGAGAGCATGCGCGGCGCGTACGCGGACCACGTCGAGTTCTGCGCGCTGACGGGCAACGAGGCGCGCGGTCTGGAGCTGCTGGCGGAGCGTCCGGCGTACTTCACGGACGACGGGCAGCCGCGCAGCAAGCTGGACTTCATGGCGGCGGTGACCCTGCTCATGGACCGGCTGACCGCGCTGGGGCTGGGCGGGCAGCAGGTGCCCGGCCCGGCGGACCGGACGTGGACCGCGCGCGAACTGGCCGCCCACGCGCGCGAGGAGACGCTGGCGCTGGCCGCGCGGTTCGACGAGCGCAACGGCACGTCGTACACGAGCGAGCGGGCCCGTCTGCGCATGGCGCAGGACCCGCTGGTGGAGCGGCTGCCGCTGGGCGTGCGGACGGCCAACCGCCCGGCGTCGGCGCCCCCGGCGGCTCCCGCGGCGCCTGCCCCGGCCGCCGCGGACGAGCGGCCCGGCCTGCCGGAGCTGCTCGCCGAGGCGCGGCGGCTGTCGGACAATCTGCGGCCCAGTGCCATCGAGGCGTGGGCGGCGGTGTCCCGGGCCGCCGGGGGTGTCGAGCTGGACGCGCGTGACCGGGCGGAGATCGCCGACCACCGGGCGATGGACCTCGGCCCCGAGGGCGTCCCCCTGTTCGAGGAGGCCGCCGCGCTGTACGCGGAGGCGGGCGATCCCGGCGAGGCTCTGGCGGCACGCGCGCGTGGCGCGTACGTCCGGGCGCTCACCGGCGAGGTGCCCGCGGCGCTCGACGCGGTCGGCGCCCTGTACGACCAGGTCCTCGCGCTGTACGCCGAGGACGGCACGGGCGTGCGCCAGACGGCGGCCGTCCTGATGAGCCGGGCGCGGATCCTGATGCGCCGGGTGCACGAGGCGGAGGAGGGCGCCGAGGGCGCCGCCCTGTCCGCCGCGGAGTCGGCCGTCCGGGAGGTGCTGGCGTTCGTCTCCGGGCGCACCGGGGACGACGTACGGCTGCTCGCGCGGGTCGCGGAGGCCCGGGCGATGCTGGCCGAGCTGGCGGCGCTGACCGGTGACGTGGAGGGGGCCGCGGAGCTGTTCGCGCGGGCCTCGGGCGAGTTCGTCGGAGCGGGGCTGCCGTGGTTCGCGGTGGAGTACGAGGCCCGGCTGGCCGGTCTCGCCCACCATCTCGGCGACAATGCCCGGGCCGAGCGGGCGCTGCGGGCCGCCCTGGAGCACGGCGGGCCGTACCTGGAGGCGACCGGGCGGGCCCAGCTGCATCTGCAGCTCGCCGAGGTGCTGGGCGGCACCGGGGTGTCCGAGGAGGCCGCGGAGCACGCCCTGGAGGCGGCGCACTGGGCCGACGAGGCAGGTGAGAGCCGCACGCTGGGCGCCTGGGCGCGGCACCAGCTCGGTGGGTTCCTGGTGCGGCAGCAACGTTTCGCTGAGGCGGCGGAGGTGCTGGAGTCGGCGCTGCCCGACCTGTCCGCCGAGACGCACGGCGACGGTGCGGTCGTCCAGACGCTGTGGTGGCTCGGTGACTGCCTGGGCGAGCTCGGCGACCACCGGGACGCGGCGGAACGGCGGCTGCGGGCGGCCTCGATCGCCCGGGAGTGGCCCGAGCAGCACGACCACGCGACGCTGGCGCACCTGGCCGCCGAGTCGCTGGGCCACGCGGGGCTGCACACCGAGGCCGACCGCGCCTACACGCGCGCGGGCGACCTGTGGCGCTCGCTGGGCAACGTCCACGGTCTGGTCCGCTCGCTGCGCGCCCGCGCGTGGCTGGCGCTGCGGGTGGAGGACGGCGACGGCGCGCGTGCGGCCGAGCTGATGGCGGGCGCGGTCGAGGAGTGCACGGCGGCGCTGGACGAGGCCGGCGACGAGGAGGCACGGCAGCGGCTGGTCGCCGAACTCGGCCAGACTCACCGCCAGTTCGGGGACCTCCTGGCGCGCTCGGCGGCCGAGGACGCGGAGGACGACTCGATCCGGACGGCGCTGGAGGAGGCCCTGGCGCAGATGACCCGGGCCGTCGCGGTGTTCGCCTCCCTCGGCGACGACGCCCTGCACGGCCGCACCGGCGCCGAGCTCGCCGCCGGCTGGCTCCAGGCCGACCTCAGCCGCCCCGCCGAGGCGGCGGCACACGCGCGTGCCGTGCTCGCCGCCTACGAGGACGACGACGGGCGGGACGAGACGGTGCGCCGGCGCCGGGCCGAGGCGGAGCAGATGCTCCAGGTCGTGGAGGAGCAGGACGGGGCGTGACGCGGGCCGGGGCCCGGTGGGTCACTCCACGCCGATGAGCAGGAGCGCCCCCTGGCGGCCGCCCCGGTACACCACCGTGTCGACGGCGAGGTACGCCTCCCGCACGCGGGTCTCGAGGTGCTCGGCGATCGACTCGGGGGCCTCGTCGCCGAGGACGAGGGTGACGAGTTCGCCGCCGGCGGCGAGCATGCGGTCGAGGACGGTCTCCGCGACGGCGGCGACCTCGGCGCCGATCACGGCCACGTCGCCGTCGATGAGGCCGAGGACGTCCCCGGCCTGGCAGATGCCGGCCGAGGTCCAGGACCGGTGCTCGGCGACGGCGACCTCGGCGTGCCGGGTGGCGCCGGCCGCGGAGGTCATCGAGACGACGTCCTCGTCGAAGCGGCGCTCGGGCTCGTGCACGGCGAGCGCCGCGATGCCCTGGACCGCGGAGCGGGTGGGGATCAGGGCCACCCGGACGCCCTCGGCACGGGCCTGCTCGGCGGCCGCGGCGGCGGTGTGCCGCAGGTCGGCGTCGTTGGGGAGCAGCACGACCTCGCGCGCGTGGGCCCGCCGTACGGCCTCCACGAGCTCCCCGCTGGCCGGGGGCTCCCCGGGGCGGGCGAGCACCGTGGTCGCTCCGGCCTCGCCGTACAGCCCGGCCAGTCCCTCGCCGGGCACGACGGCGACGACGGCCCGCTGGACCCGTTCGCGGGGGGTGCGCTCGCCGGTGCTGTGCACGTCCCCGGCCCCGAAGTGGGTGATCCGGATCCGGTACGGCCGTCCCGCCTCCACGCCGGCCTCCACGGCCGCGCCCGCGTCGTCGACATGGACGTGGACGTTCCACAGGCCGTCCCCGCCGACGACCACGAGGGAGTCGCCGAGCCCGTCGAGACGGTCCCGCAGCCGGGCCACGGCCGCGTCCTCGGCCTCCAGCAGGTAGACGACCTCGAAGGCGGGGCCGCCCCCACCGGGACCGTCGGCGCAGTCCTCCGCCCCGGCCGGGCCGTCCTCCGTACCGGCACGCGCGCGCGTGGACGCCCCGGCGACCGCGGGGGCCGCCTCCCCGGTGAACGTCTCGACCAGCGCGCCCAGGACCGCGACCAGGCCGCGCCCTCCGGCGTCGACCACGCCGGCGCGCTCCAGCGCGGCCAGCTGTCCGGGGGTGGCGGCCAGCGCCGTGAGCGCCCCGTCGAAGGCGGCCCGGGCGATCGCCCCGCAGTCGTCGCCGGTGGCCGCGCCGGCCGCGTCGGCGGCGGCCGAGGCCACCGTGAGGACCGTGCCCTCCACGGGGTGGGCCACGGCCTGGCGGGCGGAGTCCGCCGCGGTCCGCAGCGCCTGCCGCAGCCCGCTTCCGTCGGTGTGAGCCGTCTCCCGCTCGGCGGCGAGCACCTGGGCCATGCCCCGCAGCAGCTGCGCGAGGATCGTCCCGGAGTTGCCGCGCGCCCCGATCAGGGCGCCGTGCGCCATGGCGCGGACGGCGTCGGCGAGTGTGGGCTTGCCCACGTCGTAGGCGGTGAAGACGGCCTCCACGGCCGCGGCCGCGGACTCCAGGGTCAGGTACAGGTTCGTCCCGGTGTCGCCGTCGGCCACGGGATAGACGTTGATCGCGTCGATCTCCTCGCGCGCCCGGCCCAGCGACTCCAGCGCGAGGCCGCACCAGGTACGCACCGCGAGAGCATCGAAGAATGTCTGCGGCACCTGCGCCACCTGCGCCTCCTCGGACTGCTGGACGTGGGACGCAGCGTAGACCCAGGTCCGGGGCCCGCCGGAGGTGGGCCGGGACCGCCCCCCGGGCAGCCATGGTAGTTTCGTTGTACTGGCGCAGCCGTTGTATGCTGCTCCGGTTGCCCGATCCAATCGGGCCATTCCCCTGGCAACGCCACTCAGATCTCTGATCCTACGATCTCGATCCCGGCCTGCCGGGATCAACCGTAAGTGCATCTGAAGTCTTTGGAGTGACCGGTGGCTGCCAACTGCGACGTCTGCGGCAAGGGGCCGGGCTTCGGCAACAACATCTCGCACTCGCACCGCCGTACGCCCCGTCGCTGGAACCCGAACATCCAGCGCGTGCGTACCGTGGTCGGTGGGACGCCGAAGCGCGTGAACGCCTGCACCTCGTGCATCAAGGCCGGCAAGGTCTCGCGCTGACGCCCACAGCTGAGCGC
The DNA here is from genome assembly GCF_040645135.1 of Streptomyces sp. NPDC046859. NCBI lineage: Bacteria > Bacillati > Actinomycetota > Actinomycetes > Kitasatosporales > Streptomycetaceae > Streptomyces > Streptomyces sp. NPDC046859. Next base: position 48,180 of record NZ_JBEYXR010000011.1, on the reverse strand, counting down.
GCGGCCACTGCTGGTTCGGTGCAAACAGCCGGTCCACCCTCGGGTGGGCCGGCTTTTCGCTGTGCCTGACGGACGGGCCGCGCGCTAGCCGAGGGACCAGCCGTGGTGCACGGGCCCGATCCCGGCGCCGAGGGCGAACCCGGCGGCGATCGCCCCGGTGACGTACTCCTTGGCGGCCGTGACGGCCTCGGGCACGCTCTGCCCCTTGGCCAGCTGGGAGGCGATCGCGGAGGCGAGCGTGCAGCCGGTGCCGTGGGTGTGCCGGTTGTCGTGGCGCGGGGCGCGCAGCCAGTGCTCCTCCGAGCCGTCCGTGAGCAGGTCCACGGCGTCCCCGGCGAGATGGCCGCCCTTCACCACGACCCAGCGCGGCCCGTACTCCAGCACGGCCTCCGCCGCCCGTCTGAGGTCGCCCTCCGACTCGACGCGCACACCGGTGAGCTGCGCGACCTCGTCGAGGTTCGGTGTGGCCACGGTCGCCGACGGCAGCAGCGCGGTGCGGACGGAGTCGAGCGCGGACGGGGCGAGCAGCGGGTCCCCGTGCTTGGACACCCCGACCGGGTCGACCACGGCCGGCGCGTCCGTCCCGGCGATCAACTCGGCGACGGTGTGGACGAGTTCGGCCGAGGACAGCATCCCCGTCTTCACGGCCCGTACGCCGATGTCGTCGACGACGCTGCGGTACTGGGCGCGGACCGCCTCGGCCGGCAGCTCCCAGGCCCCCTGGACGCCGAGCGAGTTCTGCGCGGTGACCGCGGTGATCACGCTCATGCCGTGCACGCCGAGCGCCAGCATCGTCTTCAGGTCGGCCTGGACGCCGGCCCCGCCGCCGGAGTCGGACCCGGCCACCGTGAGAACGCCGGGTATCACGACTCGATGTCCCCTCCGAAGTGGTCCCAGCCGCCCTTGCGGGTCCAGGGCGCGCCGTCGACCGTGACCTGCGGGAGCGCCGACGGGTTGAGGACCTCCCCGATGACCTTCCAGCGGGCGGGGAGCTTCACGTCGGGCGGGAAGGTCGCCACGATCGCGTGGTCCTCTCCCCCGGTCAGCACCCACTGCATGGGGTCGACGCCGACGGCCTGCCCGATGTCGTTCATCTGGGTGGGGATGTCGATGGCGCCCGAGCGGATGTCGATGCGCACCTTGCTGGCCTCGGCGATGTGCCCGAGGTCGGCGATCAGCCCGTCACTGACGTCGCACATGGCGGTCGCGCCCAGCCCGGCCGCGGCCGGGCCCGCGTGGTACGGCGGCTCGGGGCGCCGGTGGGCCTCCACGAAGGCGCGGGGCGAGCGGAAGCCCCGGGCGAGCACGGCGTACCCGGCGGCGGACCAGCCCAGCCAGCCGGTCACGGCGACGAGGTCACCGGGCTGGGCGCCGGCGCGGGTGACGGGCTCCTGGTTGCGCAGGTCGCCGAGCGCGGTGATGGACACCATGATCGAGTCGCCGCGCACGACGTCGCCGCCGACCACCGAGGCGCCCGCGACCTGGCACTCGTCGCGCAGTCCGTCCATCAGCTCGCTCGCCCAGGTCACCGGGAGTTCGGCCGGCACGACCAGGCCGAGCAGCAGCGCGGTGGGCACCGCGCCCATGGCGGCGATGTCTGCGAGGTTCTGGGCGGCCGCCTTGCGGCCGACGTCGTAGGCGGTGGACCAGTCGCGGCGGAAGTGCCGCCCTTCGACCAGGATGTCGGTGCTGGCGACCACCCTGCGGTCGGGGGCGGCCACCACCGCGGCGTCGTCGCCGGGGCCGACCCGGACCGCCGGGGTGGTGGTGAGACGGGAGGTGAGCTCCCTGATGAGCCCGAACTCCCCTAGCTCACCAACAGTGCCCTTCATTGCCCTTACGCCCCTTCTGTCCCTGTTCGCACCCGGTCGCGCGTCTCTGTTGTCCTCGCTACGGTCGAGGTGCACGACGACTTCTGCCCTGCGGGCACCCCGGCGCGCAAGCCCCGGCCCTCGCGGGTCTCCCCGCGGCGAGCGGCGACGCGATACCGTTGCGTTCCTTTTCCCCACATGATCCTCGTGGCCGCCCTGGAGGTTCCGTGGTACAGGCGTACATCCTGATCCAGACCGAGGTCGGCAAGGCGTCGACCGTCGCCGAGACGATCGGCAAGCTCCCCGGAGTCATCCAGGCCGAGGACGTGACGGGACCGTACGACGTCATCGTGCGCGCCCAGGCCGACACCGTCGACGACCTGGGCCGCATGGTGGTCGCCAAGGTCCAGCAAGTGGACGGCATCACCCGCACCCTGACCTGCCCCGTCGTCCATCTGTAGCCCCCGTCTACCCTTGGCCGGTGAACTCTTTCCGTCACCGGCGCGCTGTCGTCCTCGGGCTGCCCGCACTCGCCGTGCTCGTCACCGCCGTGGGCTGCTCCTCGGCAGACGGCGGTGCGTCGGCGGCGGTTCCCAGTCCCGGGGCGAAAGCCACGGAGCTGTGCCGGAACCTCGACAAGGTGCTGCCGGCCGAGGTGGACGGGGCGGACCGTGCGGATCCCTCGCCCGCGTCCGCGTTGACCGCGGGCTGGGGAGACCCGGCGATCATACTGCGGTGCGGTGTGGAACGGCCGCCCAAGATGCTGGACCCGAAGGTGGCCGAGGGCAGGGACCCCGACGCGGTGCCCGGTGGTGTGGAAGGCGTCCGCTGGTTGATGGAGAAGCGCGACGACGGGGGGTACCGGTTCACCTCGGCCCTGCGCCGGGCGTACGTCGAGGTGGACGTGCCCGAGGGCCGGGACGGTTCGGGCGTGCTGATCGACCTGGCCCCGGCCATCAAGAAGGCGATCCCCGAAGGGATCGCCGACTGAGGTTCCGGACGGGCGTCTAGCGCAGTCCGGTGGAGCGCCGCAGGGCCGCCTTGATGAGCCGGTCGATCAGCTCCGGATAGGCGATCCCGCTGGCCTGCCACATCTGCGGGTACATCGAGATCGGTGTGAAGCCGGGCATCGTGTTGATCTCGTTGATCACGAACTCCCCGTCCTCGGTGAGGAAGAAGTCCGCCCGCACCAGGCCCTCGCAGGAGGCCGCCTCGAAGGCGTCCACCGCCAGGCGCTGGACCTCGGCCGTCTCCTCGGCCGTCAGCGGCGCCGGGACGATGCCGGGCGTCGAGTCGATGTACTTCGCCTCGAAGTCGTAGTACGCGTGGGCGTCCGGCGGCGGGATCTCGGCGGGGACGGACGCCCGCGGGCCGTCCTCGAACTCCAGCACCCCGCACTCGATCTCGCGGCCGCGCAGGGCCGCCTCCACGAGGATCTTCGGGTCGTGCCGCCGCGCCTCGGCGATCGCCTCGTCCAGCCCGGACAGGTCGTCGACCTTGGTGATGCCGATGGAGGAGCCCGCGCGCGCGGGCTTCACGAACAGCGGCCAGCCGTGGTCGCCCGCGAGGTCGACGATCTTCTTGCGGGCGGCGGACTCGTCCTGCTCCCACTCCCGCGGCCGGATCACCACGTACGGGCCCACCTTGAGCCCGAACGACGTGAACACCCGCTTCATGTACTCCTTGTCCTGGCCGACGGCCGAGGCGAGCACACCCGAACCCACGTACGGCACGCCGGAGAGCTCCAGCAGCCCCTGCAGGGTGCCGTCCTCGCCGTAGGGGCCGTGCAGCACCGGGAAGACGACGTCGATCTCGCCCAGCGCCTTGGGCACCGAACCGGGCTCGCTGTAGACGACTTCGCGGTTCGCCGGGTCGACGGGCAGCACCACACCGCCGTCGTGGGACTCGGCGAGCTGGTCGACGCTGGGCGTACGGCGCTCGGTGATCGCCATGCGGTCCGGGTCGTCGGCGGTGAGCACCCAGCGGCCGCTCTGCGTGATGCCGATCGGCAGGACGTCGTACGTGGTCCGGTCGATCGCGCGCAGCACGGCCCCCGCGGTGACCGCGGAGATCCCGTGCTCGGAGCTGCGTCCGCCGAAGACGACGGCCACCCGCGGCTTGCGCGCCGGCCGGTCGGGGCTCTGGGGGAGGTTCTCGGTGCTCATATCGCGATGAGAGTACCCGGTGGTAGGGCGCCGAGTCAGCGTCCGTTGACGGGTGGCGGTTCGAGAGATGCCCCGAAAGGGTGCGCGGCGACGCCGTGCTCCCGGCCCCGGTCGCTCAGCGCCTCTCCGGCTTCGCGCTGCGCGACATCAGCTCCTTCAGCGCGACGACCGGCGGCTTGCCCTCGTGCACGATGCCGACGACCGTCTCCGTGATGGGCATGTCCACCCCGTGCCTGCGGGCCAGATCCAGCACGGACTCGCAGGACTTGACGCCCTCCGCGGTCTGCTTGGTGACCGCGATGGTCTCCTGCAGGGTCATGCCCTTGCCGAGGTTGGTGCCGAAGGTGTGGTTGCGCGACAGCGGCGAGGAGCAGGTGGCCACCAGGTCGCCGAGGCCGGCGAGCCCGGAGAACGTCAGCGGGTCGGCGCCCAGCGCCATCCCGAGCCGGGTCGTCTCGGCGAGGCCGCGGGTGATGAGGGAGCCCTTGGCGTTGTCGCCGAGGCCCATGCCGTCCGCGATGCCGACGGCGAGACCGATGACGTTCTTCACGGCACCGCCCAGCTCGCACCCCACCACGTCGGTGTTGGTGTACGGCCGGAAGTACGGCGTGTGGGAGGCGGTCTGGAGCCGCTGGGCGACCGCCTCGTCGGTGCAGGCGACGACCGCGGCGGCCGGCATCCGGGCGGCGATCTCCCGCGCCAGGTTGGGTCCGGTGACCACGGCGATGCGGTCCGGGCCGACCTTGGCGACGTCCTCGATGACCTCGCTCATCCGCATCGTGGAGCCGAGTTCGACACCCTTCATCAGGGAGACGAGGACGGTGCCCGGGGCGAGCAGCGGGGTCCAGTCGGCGAGGTTGGCGCGCAGGGTCTGCGAGGGGACGGCGAGGACGGTGAAGTCGGCGTCGCGGGTGGCCTCGGCGGCGTCCGTGGTGGCCCGCAGGGTGCGGGGCAGCTCGACGCCGGGGAGGTAGTCCGGGTTGGTCCGGGTGGAGTTGACCGCGTCGGCCAGGCCGGCGCGCCGGGCCCACAGGGTCACCTCGCAGCCGGCGTCGGCGAGGACCATGCCGAAGGCGGTGCCCCACGATCCCGTGCCCATGACGGCCGCCTTGACGGGCTTGCTCACGTGCCCTGCCCCTCCTCCTGCTCGACCTGCTCCTCCAGCACCCGCCGGCTCTGCGCGGTGGTCCTGCGGCGCTGCTCGATGCGCTCACGGCGCGGGTCGTAGGGCACGTCGGGCGCCTTCTCCCCGCGGATCTCCTCGAGCTGGCGGGTGATCGCGGCCATGATGACCTCGGTCGCCTCCTTCAGCAGCTCCGGGGTCATCTCCTGGCCGTAGAACGCCGAGAGGTCCACCGGGGGTCCCGCCAGCACCCGGTGCGTCTTGCGCGGGAACAGGTGCGGCTTCTTGGCGTAGGGCGGCAGCAGTTCGTTGGCGCCCCACTGCGCGACCGGGATCACCGGGCACCTCGTCTGCAGCGCGACCCGCGCGGCGCCGGTCTTGCCGGTCATGGGCCACAGGGCCGGGTCGCGGGTGAGGGTGCCCTCCGGGTAGAAGGCCACGCACTCGCCGCGCTCGACGGCGTCGATCGCCGCGCGGAAGGCGCTCAGCGCGTCCGTGGTCTCCCGGTAGACGGGGATCTGCCCGGTGCCGCGCATCGCGGCGCCGACGAATCCCTTCTTGAAAAGGCCGCTCTTCGCGAGGAATCGCGGAACCCTGCCGGTGTTGTACTGAAAGTGCGCATACGCGAAGGGATCGATGTGCGAATTGTGATTCACCGCGGTGATAAATCCGCCCTCGGCCGGAATGTGCTCCATTCCACGCCAGTCCCGCTTGATCAGAACCACCAGCGGCGGTTTGCAGATCACTGCGGCGAAGCGGTACCAGAAGCCGATTCTGCGGCGGGGCACGCGGACACCTTCCTCTAGGAATCAACGACATCGGGCCGGGGGGCCGCACAAGTGTCGCCCCAGGCCGCCGGTCTGTCGAGAACACTACGCCCGCCCGTTGCGCGCCCCCACCCCTCCAAGGCGCTCCGTCCGGGCCCCGTGGCCGCGGCCGCCGGACGCCCCCGGTGACGGCTGGGCGACAATGACCGCGACGAGAGAGGGACGGAACGCCGGTGCAGTGGACCTTGGTCGTACCCCTGAAGCCCTTGGCACGGGCGAAGAGCAGGCTGTCGGACACCGCGGCCGACGCACTGCGCCCGGAGCTGGCCCTCGCCTTCGCCCAGGACACCGTCGCGGCGGCACTGGCCTGCTCGGCGGTGAAGGATGTGGCCGTCGTCACGGACGACGTGCGGGCGGGCCGCGAGCTGGCGCTGCTCGGCGCCCACATCGTCCCCGACGAACCGCGCGGCGGTCTCAACGCGGCGCTGGCGCACGCGGCCGCCGCCGTGCGCTCCCCCCGCCCCGAGGCGGCCGTGGCCGCGCTGAACGCCGACCTGCCCGCCCTGCGCCCGCTGGAACTGACCCGGGTCCTGGACGCGGCTGCGGAATTCCCGCGCGCCTTTCTCGCGGACGCGGCGGGGACCGGGACGACCCTGCTGACGGCGGCGCCCGGAAACGCGCTGCGGCCGGAGTTCGGGGAGAACTCGCGCGCCCGGCACCACGCCGCCGGCGCACGGGAACTGCGCCTCCACGACGTGGACTCCGTACGCCAGGACGTGGACACCGGCGCGGACCTGCGCGCCGCCCTGGCGCTGGGCGTCGGTCCGCGCACGGCCCAGGTGGCGGCCCGGCTGCTCACCGAGGGCGCCTAGGGGGCGGCACCACACCCGGCGAACACCCCCTCGCGGCCCCCCGGCAGAGCGCATAGGCTGCGAACATGCAGGCCACCGCATACACCTACGACGCCGACACCCGCTCCGGCAGCGTGCTGCTGGACGACGGGACGCCCGTCCCCTTCGACGCCCCGGCCTTCGACGCGGGCGGCCTGCGGCTGCTGCGGCCCGGACAGCGGGTCCGCATCGAGACGGAGGGCGACGGCGGTTCGCTGCGCGTGACGCTGGTGACGCTGCAGACCTTCTGAGCCCGCGCGGGCCCGGACACGCCGCGGGCCGGACTCCGTGCGGAGTCCGGCCCGGCGCGTGAGTGCCCCTGCGGTTCTACCTCTTGCGGGCGGTCGCCTTGGCGGTGGTCTTGCGAGCCGTCGACTTCTTGGCGGGCGCCTTCTTGGCGGTGGCCTTCTTCGCCGGGGCCTTCTTGGCCGCCGTCTTCTGCGCGGTCGCCGTGGTCTTCTTCGCCGTCGTCTTCTTGGCGGCGGCCGTCGTCGTCTTCGCCGGCGCCTTCTTCGCGGCCGCCTTCTTCGCCGTCGCGGTGGTCTTCTTCGCCGTCGTCTTCTTGGCGGCGGCCGTCGTCGTCTTCTTCGCGGCGGCCTTGGTGGTCTTCTTCGCGGCGGCCTTCTTGACCGTGGCCGAGGCGCCGCCGGACAGGCTGCCCTTGGGCGCCTTCTTCACGGAGACCTCTCCGCCGCGCGGCAGCTTCTTCGAACCGCTCACCAGGTCCTTGAAGCCCTGACCGGCGCGGAAGCGGGGAACCGAGGTCTTCTTGACCCGAACCCGCTCGCCCGTCTGAGGGTTGCGGGCGTACCGGGCCGGGCGGTCGACCTTCTCGAACGAACCGAAGCCGGTGACCGAGACCCGCTCGCCCCCCACGACGGCGCGGACGATGGCGTCCAGTACGTGGTCGACAGCATCGGCGGCCTGCTGGCGGCCCCCCATCTTGTCGGCAATCGCTTCTACGAGCTGCGCCTTGTTCACGTCTTCCCCTTCGGAGACATCGCCAGAACGAAAGTGTTCAAGCTTTTTCGCACGTTAGGCAGATATATACCGCAAATCAAACACGAAACGGGCTAATCACCCTTGTGCCGCAACAGACTCGACTGCCTCGAAGGTGTTCTCAGCGTTCCTCTTCGGGGAATCGCCCCGCGTCGAGGTCCGCGACGAACCGCTCCAGACGCCTTGCCGCTTCGGCGACGTCGTGCTTGGCCGCGGCCGTAATGACCAGCAGCTTCCGGGTCAGCGCCATCCGTACGCCCTCCGGGACTTGCAGTGCGCGCACGCTCGCGTGCGCTTCCTTGAGTTGGTCCGCGACCGCCGCATAGGGCTCGAGTTGGCCGTCGTGTTCCATGCACAGATTGTGCCATCTGGGGCGAGTTGTCGCCTGCCAGGGGTGCAACTCCGGCCTCAGTTGGCTTTCCGGGCACTTGCGGAAGCCGCGGTGGCACCACTCACGTACCCCGGCAACACCCGCCGTAACGCGGGGTGTTGTGAGCGGTGCGCGGATCGCACAGGGCCGTTCGGGTGCAGACATGGCAGTACCCCCGATCGGGCCGATCGGGGGTACTGCGGGTGTGTTGGGGTGGCCGGAAGTCGCCTTGCGCGGGGTCCGGATCAGCCCTGCAGGGTGCGCGGCTTGAACGACGGCCGCTTCGCCTCGTAGGCGGCGATGTCGTCCTCGTTCCGGAGCGTGATCGAGATGTCGTCGAGGCCGTTCAGCAGCCGCCAGCGGGAGTTCTCGTCCAGCTCGAAGGGGGCGGTGAGGCCCTCGGCGCGCACCTCACGCGCCTCAAGGTCCACAGTGACCTCAACCGTGGGGTCGTTCTCGGTGAGCTCCCACAGCGCGTCCACGATCTTCTGCTCCAGCACGACCGTGAGCAGGCCGTTCTTCAGCGAGTTGCCGCGGAAGATGTCGGCGAAGCGGGACGAGATGACGGCCTTGAAGCCGTAGTTCTGCAGCGCCCACACGGCGTGCTCGCGGGAGGAACCGGTGCCGAAGTCGGGGCCGGCGACCAGCACCGTGGCGCCTGCGCGCTCGGGGCGGTTGAGCACGAACTCCGGGTCCTTGCGCCAGGCCTCGAACAGCCCGTCCTCGAAGCCGTCCCTGGTCACCTTCTTGAGCCAGTGAGCAGGGATGATCTGGTCGGTGTCGACGTTGGAGCGGCGCAGCGGGACGGCCCGGCCGGTGTGCGTGGTGAATGCTTCCATGACTGATCAGACTCCAGCGGGCGTACGGGTCTCGGCGTCGGACAGGTCGGCCGGGGAGGCCAGGTGGCCCAGGACCGCGGTGGCCGCCGCGACCTGCGGCGACACCAGATGGGTACGACCGCCCTTGCCCTGCCGGCCCTCGAAGTTGCGGTTGGACGTGGACGCCGAGCGCTCGCCGGGGGCCAGCTGGTCGGGGTTCATGCCCAGGCACATCGAGCAGCCCGCGTGCCGCCACTCGGCGCCGGCCTCCTTGAAGACGACGTCCAGGCCCTCGGAGACGGCCTGCAGACCGACCCGCGCGGAGCCGGGGACGACCAGCATCCGTACGCCGTCGGCGACTTTGCGGCCCTTGACGAGCTCGGCGGCGGCGCGCAGGTCCTCGATGCGGCCGTTGGTGCAGGAGCCTACGAAGACGGTGTCCACCTTGATGGAGCTCAGCGGCTGGCCGGCCTCCAACCCCATGTACTCCAGGGCCTTTTCGGCGGCCAGACGCTCCGAAGCGTCTTCGTACGAAGCCGGGTCGGGGACGGACGCCGAAAGCGGTGCGCCCTGGCCCGGGTTGGTGCCCCAGGTGACGAACGGCGACAGCTCGGAGGCGTCGATGACCACCTCGGCGTCGAACACGGCGTCGTCGTCCGTCCGCAGCGTCTTCCAGTACGCGACGGCCGCGTCCCAGTCCTCGCCCTTCGGCGCGTGCGGACGGCCCTCGAGGTACGCGAAGGTCGTCTCGTCGGGGGCGATCATGCCCGCGCGGGCGCCGGCCTCGATCGACATGTTGCAGATGGTCATCCGGGCCTCCATCGAGAGCTTCTCGATGGCGGAGCCGCGGTACTCCAGGACGTAGCCCTGGCCGCCGCCGGTACCGATCCGGGCGATGATCGCCAGGATCAGGTCCTTGGCGGTGACGCCCTCGGGCAGCTCGCCGTCGACCGTGATGGCCATGGTCTTCGGGCGGGTCATGGGCAGCGTCTGGGTGGCCAGCACATGCTCCACCTGGGAGGTGCCGATGCCGAACGCCAGGCCGCCGAACGCGCCGTGCGTGGAGGTGTGCGAGTCGCCGCAGACCACCGTCATGCCGGGCTGGGTCAGTCCGAGCTGCGGGCCGACGACGTGGACGACGCCCTGCTCGACGTCGCCCAGCGGGTGCAGCCGGACGCCGAACTCGGCGGCGTTCTTGCGCAGGGTCTCCAGCTGGACGCGGGAGACGGGGTCCGCGATGGGCTTGTCGATGTCGAGGGTCGGGGTGTTGTGATCCTCGGTCGCGATGGTGAGGTCGAGCCGGCGCACCTGGCGGCCGCTCTTGCGCAGACCGTCGAAGGCCTGCGGGCTGGTCACCTCGTGCAGCAGGTGCAGATCGATGAAGAGGAGGTCGGGCTCGCCCTCGGCGCGCCGGACGACGTGGTCGTCCCAGACCTTCTCCGCGAGTGTCCTACCCATCGCTTTCCCTTCGGCCGGTCTACGGTCCACCGGCCCAACTAGAGATCTTGAGAAGGCGACCGCCGTCCGTGCCCCTGCTTCCGGACGTCCGCCGCCAGGCCCGTTCTGGTCCACGGGCCGCTGTGCCTTCGTGACATCCAGAGTGGCGTGTTCCACGGGAAATTGAACTTGCGTTTCACAGAGTGAGACGCGAGTATCGTTGCATGGACAACAGTAGCGGCGTCGGCGTCCTGGACAAGGCAGCCCTTGTCCTGAGCGCCCTGGAGTCCGGCCCGGCCACCCTCGCGGGACTCGTCTCGGCCACCGGACTCGCACGACCCACAGCACATCGACTGGCCGTGGCATTGGAACACCACCGGCTGGTGGCGCGCGACATGCAGGGCCGTTTCATTCTCGGCCCCCGGCTCGCGGAACTGGCCGCGGCGGCGGGTGAGGACCGGCTCCTCGCGACGGCCGGCCCGGTCCTCACGCATCTGCGGGACGTGACGGGCGAGAGCGCCCAGCTCTACCGCCGGCAGGGCGACATGCGCATCTGCGTCGCCGCGGCGGAGCGGCTGTCCGGCCTGCGGGACACGGTCCCGGTCGGCTCGACGCTGACGATGAAGGCGGGTTCGTCCGCGCAGATCCTGATGGCCTGGGAGGAGCCCGAGCGGCTGCACCGCGGCCTGCAGGGCGCCCGCTTCACGGCCACCGCCCTCTCCGGCGTACGGCGCCGCGGCTGGGCCCAGTCGATCGGCGAGCGCGAGCCGGGCGTCGCGTCCGTCTCCGCGCCGGTGCGCGGCCCGTCGAACCGCGTGGTGGCCGCCGTGTCGGTCTCCGGCCCCATCGAGCGCCTCACACGCCACCCCGGCCGGATGCACGCCCAGGCGGTCATCGACGCCGCCTCCCGCCTGTCCGAGGCCCTGCGCCGCACGGGCTGACCGCACCCTCACGACGGTCCACGCCGTCGGTCCGGGACCCGCCCCAACGCCGCGGCGGATCCCGGGCCGACGGATCACCCCCGCGCTACCCGGGCGGGTTGTCCGAACGGTGGGCGAACCGGTCCCTCGCGGACCGGCCGCGCCGCTCCACCGGCACCTGCCCGTGCGCGGCCGCGAGGCCGAAGGCCGGCATGTCCCCGTAGACGGACTCGTACGACCCCTCGGGCACGACGTACGCCTCGTGCCAGATCCCCACGTGCCCGCGGACCTTCCCGGCCCGCTCCTTCCCGTTCACGGTCCCCCACACCTTGTGGTGGAGCGTGTCCGGCGCGGCTGCGTACGCGTACAGCTTGTCCTTGGACTCCCAGTACTGGACGACGTAGTACGTCCGCGGCGAGGCCGTCAGGAGCACCCGCCCCAGCAGGCCCCGGTCGCTGTCCCGCGCGAGCTCCGCGAGCATGCGGAACATGGCCAGCATGACCGGGAGCCACTGGTGCACGGCCCAGAAGTGGTTGATCCGCATGCCGATGAGCAGCACCACCACGTCGCCCTCGGTGTCGGCGGTCGTACGCCCCAGCACCGGCTTCGCGAACATGTCGCCCCCTGACCCTCTCGTCGGACAGCGGCACTATCCTTCGGTTCGGTGATTGGATAGTGGCACTACCCAAGGAGAGGCGCAAGACATGCGGCTGGCGGAGCTGAGCGAGCGCAGTGGCGTGCCCATCGCGACGATCAAGTACTACCTGCGCGAGGCCCTGTTGAGCCCCGGCCGCCAGATCAACCCCCGCACCGCCGAGTACGACGAGGAGCACCTGCGCCGGCTGCGGCTGGTGCGCGCGCTGATCCAGGTGGGGCGGCTGCCGGTGGCGACCGCCCGGGAGGTGCTCCGCCACATCGACGACGACACCCTCCCCCGGACGGTCCGGATGGGCGCGGCCCTGTGGGCCCTGCCGCAGATCCCGGAACCGGACGAGGACGACGAGTACGTGCGCGGCGCCCACGAGACGGCGGACCGGCTCCTGGCGGACCTGGGCTGGTCCAACGCCCAGGCGCTGGTGTCGATCTCCCCCGCCTACCGCTCCCTGGTCGTGGCGGTGGCGGCCCTGCGGCGCCTCGGTTACGACTGGGACCCCCAACTGCTGCTGTCCTACGCCCGGTTGATGCACGGCGCGGCCGTGCTGGACCTGGACTTCGTGGAGACCCGCGCGTCGGAGGCCGAGAAGGTGGAGACGGCGGTCCTGGGCGCGGTCCTGGTGGAGCCGATGCTCCAGGCTCTGCACCGGCTGGCCCAGGAGGAGGAGTCCGCGCGGCGCTACGGCTTCGAGTGAGCGGGAACACGGCGAAGGCCCCCCGCCGAAGCGGAGGGCCTTCTCGCTGTACCCCCGACCGGATTCGAACCGGCGCTACCGCCTTGAGAGGGCGGCGTGCTAGGCCGCTACACAACGGGGGCGAGGATCCTACGAGCGTTCAAACTGCACCGCCGCGGATCCGAGCTGGTCTACCTGGACTCGAACCAAGACTAACTGAACCAGAATCAGTCGTGCTGCCAATTACACCATAGACCAATGTGGTTTAGACCAGTTTGTACCCCCGACCGGATTCGAACCGGCGCTACCGCCTTGAGAGGGCGGCGTGCTAGGCCGCTACACAACGGGGGCCCTAGCGATCCTGCATCGAAGTCGGTGGGAGCTACCCGAGCCGTCCCCGCGGGAAGGATCTGTACCCCCGACCGGATTCGAACCGGCGCTACTGCCTTGAGAGGGCAGCGTGCTAGGCCGCTACACAACGGGGGCTTTGCGGACTGGTCTCCGCGGCGCAGATGAGCTCTGCGAGCTGGCCTACCTGGACTCGAACCAAGACTAACTGAACCAGAATCAGTCGTGCTGCCAATTACACCATAGGCCACTGGAACGCAAGCCCCTAAGGGGTTCTTGTTCTAGTTCGCTCCCCCGGGTCCCGGCCTTTCGGCCCGCTCCCCGGCGGCGCAGGAAGAACATTACCTGAACGAGGGCCGGGCTCCAAAACGGGTATCGGCGCCGAGCAGCGCCGGGAGTTCGGCGAGCGAGGCGATCCGGTGGGGGCCGACGGCCATGTCATCGGCGGTGTACACGCCGTCACGGTCGATCCAGACCGACAGCAGCCCGGCGTCCGCCGCGCCCCGCCCGTCGATCAGCGGATGATCGCCGACGTAGGCCACCTGGTGCGGGGCGAGCCGCAGGGCCGCGCAGGCGGCGTGGAAGGCGCCGGCATCCGGCTTGGACACGCCCAGCTCGGCGGCGCACAGGATGGCCTCGAAGCGGTCGTGGACGCCCAGCACCCGAAGCTTGCGGTCCTGGACGTGCAGGCTGGAGTTGGACAGCACCGCGTGCCGGTGGCTGGCCGCGAGGGCGTCCAGGACCGGCAGGACGTCCGGGAACAGCGCCCAGGCCGTCTCGTAGTGCCCGACGTACCGGTCGAACCAGGCGTCCGCCTCGGCGTCGCCCAGCTCCTCGCCGAGGAAGACCCGCACCCGGTCGCGGCGCTGCGCCTGGAAGGTCACCTGGCCGGCCGCGAAGCGCGCCCACTGGGCGTCGGTGACCTCGCGCCAGCGGGCCAGGGCCCGCTCGGCGCTCCCGTACCTCTCGAGCAGCCCCTCGGCCACCAGATGGGCGCGCATACCGGCCCGGTCGGCCGCGGTGTAGTCGAAGAGCGTGTCGTCCACGTCCCAGACCACGGCGCGAATGCTCATGATCCGACGGTAGCGCGCGCCACCGCGGCCTGTCCGGGGATCGTGCCGCGCGGGCTCGTCAGACCAGGGCGCGGGCCTCGTCCGGGGCCACGAAGAAGTCGGTGACGAAGCAGGTGACCTCGCCGTCGGCGCCGCGGCCCGTCCAGGTCGGGTAGGCGCCGTCGCCCCAGCCCGAGGTGAAGGCGGCCAGGGTGTGCCCGGTGCCGGGGGACGTGATCAGGTGGGGTCCCCCGGACCAGTCACTGTCCTCGAAGGCGTCCCACAGCGGCCCCTCGTCCTCCTGCGCCTCCGGGAAGCCCTCCTCGGCCGAGGCGTCGTAGAAGCAGCCGGTGCCGGCGTCGACGCCGTAGCCGTAGAACTCGTCGTCCCCGAGCTCGGCCGGGTCCTGGCCGGGCTGCAGGGCCAACTCCCACGTCACGGTGGGTTCGTCGCGGATGACCAGGCGTGCCGCCGCCACCCGGCGGTGGGAGTGGTCGGACGGTGCCTCGCCGGGGGAGGTGAGGGTGGCGACGGCGGCCTCGACGCGGTAGCGGCCGGGGGCGACGGTGACCGTGAAGGGCTGTATGTCCCCGGTGCCGAGGTAGACGAAGGGGTCGCAGGCGACGACCCGTCCGGTGGGCAGGTCCAGCTCGCCGCCGTCGGCCACGTGGATCACGCCGGTGGTCCCGGAGGGGTGGCTGAACGTGCTGCCCGGCGTGAACAGCCAGGTGTAGTCGCGAGGGGACATCGGCATGACGGCGCGCCTTCCTGATCAAGGAACTTGACGGGTGGAACCGTAGCGGGGCCCACTGACACCGCCGCCCGACGCCGAAGGGGCGGCACCCGCGGATCGCGGGTGCCGCCCCTCACCGGCGCGCGTGGATCAGGCGGCGGACAGCTTCGCCAGCGCCGCGTCGATCCGGGCCAGCGTCTTCTCCCTGCCCAGGACCTGCAGGGACTCGAAGAGCGGCAGGCCGACGGTGCGGCCGGTGACGGCGACGCGGACCGGGGCCTGGGCCTTGCCGAGCTTGAGGCCGTGGGCCTCGCCGGCGGCCAGGACGGCCTCCTTCAGCGACTCGGCGGAGGACCAGTCGGCGGCGTCCAGCTTCTCGCGGGCCGTGCGCAGCAGGGCGTCGCTGCCCTCCTTCATGGCCTTGGCCCAGGACGCCTCGTCGAAGACCGGCTCCGGCAGGAACAGGAAGTCGACGTTGTCGGTGATCTCGGACAGGACCTTGAGCCGGGTCTGCGCGTGCGGGGCGATCGCCTGCCACTTGGCCTCGTCGAACGCCTCCGGGGCCCACGGGGCTACGGGGGGCTGGAGCCACGGGCGGCAGCGCTCGGTGAAGTCCTTCACGTCGAGCAGCCGGATGTGGTCGGCGTTGATCGCCTCGCACTTCTTCAGGTCGAAGCGGGCCGGGTTCGGGTTGACGTCCTCGATCTCGAAGGCCGCGACCATCTCGTCCATGCTGAAGATGTCCTGGTCGGCGGAGAGCGACCAGCCGAGCAGCGAGAGGTAGTTGAGCAGGCCCTCGGGCAGGAAGCCACGCTCGCGGTAGAGGTTCAGCGAGGCCTGCGGGTCGCGCTTGGAGAGCTTCTTGTTGCCCTCGCCCATCACGTACGGCAGGTGGCCGAAGGCCGGGGTCTGCTTGGCGATGCCCAGTTCGGTGAGCGCCTTGTAGAGGGCGATCTGACGGGGCGTGGAGGAGAGCAGGTCCTCGCCGCGCAGGACGTGGGTGATCTCCATGAGGGCGTCGTCGACCGGGTTGACCAGCGTGTACAGCGGGGCGCCGTTGGCGCGGACGATGCCGTAGTCCGGGACGTTCTCCGGGAGGTAGGTGATCTCGCCGCGGACCAGGTCCGTGAAGGTGATCGGCTCGTCGGGCATCCGGAAGCGGACGATCGGCGTGCGGCCCTGGGCCTTGTACTCCTCGACCTGGGCGTCGGTGAGCCGGCGGCAGTGCCCGTCGTAGCCGGACGGCCTGCCGGCGGCGCGGGCGGCCTCGCGGCGGGTGTCCAGCTCCTCCTGGGAGCAGTAGCAGTGGTAGGCGTAGCCGGCGTCCAGCAGCCTGGCGGCGACGTCCTTGTAGATGTCCATCCGCTGCGACTGGCGGTACGGCGCGTGCGGGCCGCCGACCTCGGGGCCCTCGTCCCAGTCGAAGCCCAGCCAGCGCATGGCGTCCAGGAGCTGCTCGTAGGACTCCTCGGAGTCGCGGGCGGCGTCGGTGTCCTCGATACGGAAGACCAGGGTGCCCTGGTGGTGCTTGGCGAACGCCCAGTTGAACAGGGCGGTGCGGACCAGGCCCACGTGGGGGTTACCGGTGGGCGACGGGCAGAAACGGACGCGTGGGGGTACCCCCTGTCCGAGCGGAGTCGAGGACTTGGGGGAGGGGGAGCCTGATGCGCTAGCCACGCTTGACAACCTTGTTGGTGAGAGTGCCGATGCCTTCGATGGTGACGGCGACGTCGTCGCCGACGTTGAGGGGTCCGACGCCTGCCGGGGTGCCCGTGAGGATGACGTCGCCGGGGAGCAGCGTCATGGCCTCGGAGATGTTGACGACCAGGTCCTCGATGGAGTGGATCATCTCGCTGGTGCGGCCGAGCTGGCGCTGTTCGCCGTTGACCGTGAGCTGGATCGTCAGGTCGGACGCCGTCCCGATGTCCAGTCCGGTCTCCACCCAGGGGCCGAGCGGGCAGGAGCTGTCGAAGCCCTTGGCCCGCGCCCACTGCTTCTCGCGCTTCTGGACGTCCCGCGCGGTAATGTCGTTGGCGCAGGTGTAGCCGAAGATCACGTCCTTGACGCGCTCGCGCGGGACCTCGCGGCACAGCCGGCCGATGACGACGGCGAGTTCCGCCTCGTGGTGGAGGTCCTGGGTGAAGGACGGGTACTGGATGTCGTCGCCGGGGCCGATCACCGAGGTGGACGGCTTGAAGAAGGCGAACGGGGCGTCGGGTACCTCGTTGCCGAGTTCACGGGCGTGCTCGGCGTAGTTGCGGCCGAAGGCCACGACCTTGCTGGGGAGCACCGGCGGCAGCAGCCTGACCTTGCTCAGCGGCACCTTCGTGCCGGAGAGCTCGAAGTCCGTGAACGGGATGCCCTTGATGATGTCGAGGACGTATTCGTCCGGCCTGTCGCCCTCGACCGCGCCGAAGGCGACGTTCCCGTCGATGGAGAATCTGGCGATGCGCACGGGATCCTGCGCCCCTCACTTGAAGCCGGCTGGAGTCTGACGCTCCAGGCTAGCGCGGTGAGGCGTCCGCGCCTCGCGCGAGCGGCGCGGACGCCGGGGCCGTCGTGGCGGATCCCTCCGCCGGGCGGTCGTCCGCCGATGAACGACCTGCCGTGCGCGCCCGTACTAACCGGCGACGGTGGTCGCGGGGAGTTCCTGGAGGATGGTGCGCTTGGGGTTGGCGGTCTGAGCGGGGAGGTCGAGGGAGTGCTCCGGCTGCTCGGGGAGGCGCAGTTCGTCGGCGCTGTCGAGGTGGGCCAGCTTCGTGCGCCGCGGGTTGGCTATGGTGTGGATCATCGTCGTCTTCACGGTCGTTACTGAGTCCTGTCGTGACGAAGCGCCCGGATACGGGCCTGTTCGGGGCCTGCGTCCGGACGCGGGTGGGCAGAAACATCCCTCTTGTAAAGCGTCAGGCTAAACATCCGCTTCCCGGAGAAGTCGTGAAGACCCCTTGATCTAGGTGTGAGTTTGCTCACGCCGAGATGAACAATCCCGGCAATTCAGACCCGCCGCACGAGACGGGGAAACGGACAATCGCCCCCTGAAGCCATCATTCCGCTCCTGATCATGGCGACTGGGGCACCTTTCGCGCGAATGCGACTCGCGGACTTATGCCCGTTCTGGGATGAATAAGGATCTACGGCAGGTAACCCGGCACTCACACGGTGTCACGTATGTCACGGCTCGACCTACGGGCCTTGTTGGAGATCCTGCACTGTGCTGGAATTCCACGGACCGCCGCAGGATCGAGCCGGCGCACAGGGGGCGCATCGACGCGCCGAGTGGCGGCGAGAAGGGGGAGCCAGCGCCGGGGTCACTCACGACCACCAGGGAGCGTGTTCAGGACGCTCCCCAATACGCCGACACCGTGTCCGACCGCTCACGCGGAAGGGCGCCTGGTCCAGAGGTTGCGACGCTAGTGCAGGGACGTTTCAAGAGGGATGGCAGCGCTTCGGCGGAGCCGGAGCACGGCGGGACCGACCGAGGTCCCTCGACCCAGCACGCCCAGACCCAGGGCCCGGCCCCGTCGGTCGACAGCGGTGAGCGCTCCGGGCGCCACGCCGTGTCGGCGTCCCCGGGTGCCGCGGTTCCCCCGCCTCCGACGAAGAAGCCGGCCAGGGGTGAGGTAGGCCCGGGCTCACGGATAGCCCTGCGCAACTGGCGTATCTCCACGCGCCTCGTCGCGCTGCT
This sequence comes from Streptomyces sp. NPDC046859, assembly GCF_040645135.1. Classification (NCBI taxonomy): domain Bacteria; kingdom Bacillati; phylum Actinomycetota; class Actinomycetes; order Kitasatosporales; family Streptomycetaceae; genus Streptomyces; species Streptomyces sp. NPDC046859. Next base: position 29,734 of record NZ_JBEYXR010000011.1, on the reverse strand, counting down.
GACGCTTCCCGTGGTCGCGGCCACCTCGCTGGGCGCCCTGCGCATCAGCGACAACATGGACGACATCCAGCAGCTCGAGAACATGCGGCTGCTGACGGACATGACGAAGCGGGCCACCGAGCTCGCCCACGCCCTCCAGGAGGAGCGCGACCAGTCCGCCGGTCCGCTCGCCCACGGCGCCAAGGCCGGCGACTACACGGTCAAGGGCTACCGCGACAAGACGGACCGCGCCGCGCAGAGCTTCCGCGACGCCTCCGAGGAGATCGACGACCAGAGCAAGGACGGCAGCCTCAAGGGCGTCCGCGACAACATCGTCCAGCTGATCCGCGAGCTCGGCACGCTCTCCGAGGTCCGCGGCACGGCGTACCAGGCCGACGGCAACTCCACGCAGACCGTGGAGGCCTACCACCGGCTGATCACCCACCTGCTGGACCTCTCCCAGGACATGGCCGAGGCGACCAGCAACCCGGACATGATCCAGAGCACCCGCGCCCTGGCGTCGTTCTCCTCCGCCAAGGAGTACGCCTCCATCCAGCGCGCGGTCCTCGCCGCGGCCCTCCCGGCGAACAACACCGCCGACGCCGACCTCTCGGACAACGACCGCCTCTACGCCGACTCCGCGCTGGAGAGCCAGAAGTCCGAGCTCCGCTCCTTCAAGAGCATCTACGGCAGCGAGCCCGCCGAGGAGCTGCTGAAGCCGATCGGTGACGGCAACCCGACGATCAAGGCCAGTGACACCTACGCCACCCGCGCCCTGACCTCGTCCACCGGCCTCGCCTCGCTGGACAAGCGCTCCTACCGGGACTGGGTGGACGACAGCACCACCAAGATCCAGGGCATGCGCGCCATCGAGACCACGCTGCTCGAGGAGATGGAGCAGAAGGCCCGCGAGCTGCGCAACGAGTCGGAGAGCGAAGCGATCATCTCCGGTGCGCTGATCCTGCTCGTGCTCGGTGTGTCGCTGGTCGGCGCCTTCGTCGTGGCCCGCTCCATGATCCGCTCGCTGCGCCGGCTGGAGGAGACCGCCACCAGGGTCGCCCAGGACCGGCTGCCCGAGCTGGTCAAGCAGCTCTCCGAGGCCGACCCGCAGGACGTCGACACGTCCGTGGAGTCGGTCGGTGTGCACTCCCGGGACGAGATCGGCCAGGTGGCCGCGGCCTTCGACGACGTGCACCGCGAGGCGGTCCGCCTCGCCGCCGAGCAGGCCCTGCTGCGGGGCAACGTCAACGCGATGTTCACCAACCTCTCGCGCCGCTCCCAGGGCCTCATCCAGCGTCAGCTCTCGCTCATCTCCGAACTGGAGTCCCGCGAGGCCGACCCGGACCAGCTGTCCTCGCTGTTCAAGCTCGACCACCTCGCGACGCGTATGCGCCGTAACGGTGAGAACCTCCTCGTCCTCGCGGGTGAGGAGCCCGGCCGCCGGTGGACCCGCCCGGTCCCCCTGGTCGACGTGCTCCGCGCCGCCGCGTCCGAGGTGGAGCAGTACGAGCGCATCGAGCTGGCCTCCGTGCCGACCACCGAAGTGGCCGGCCGCGTGGTCAACGACCTCGTGCACCTGCTCGCCGAGCTGCTGGAGAACGCGACCTCGTTCTCCTCGCCGCAGACCAAGGTCAAGGTCACCGGTCACGCGCTGCCCGACGGCCGCGTGCTGATCGAGATCCACGACACCGGTATCGGCCTCTCCCCGGAGGACCTCGCGGCGATCAACGAGCGGCTCGCCTCGCCGCCCACCGTGGACGTCTCCGTCTCCCGCCGCATGGGTCTGTTCGTGGTCGGCCGTCTGTCGCAGCGCCACGGCATCCGCATCCAGCTCCGCCCGTCCGACTCCGGTGGTACGACCGCGCTGGTCATGCTGCCCGTCGACGTCGCCCAGGGCGGCAAGAAGCCGGCCGGTGGCAAGCCCGGCCCGGGCGGCCCCGGTGCCTCCGGTGGTCCCGCCGCCGCGCAGGCCGCCGCCGGTGCGGCCGCCGCCCGCCGTCAGGCGCAGTCCGGCGGCGGTGCCTTCGGCGGGGGTGCGCCGGGTGGCGGCGCCGTCGGCGCCGGTGCCCCGGGCGGTGGCCGGCTCGCTCCCGGTCAGGGCCCGCGGGCCGCGCTGCCCGGACGTGACGGTGGCGGTGTGCAGGGTGGACCGGGCGCGCCGCGCGGACCGCAGGGCGGTCCCGGTGCTCCCGCGCAGGGCCGGCCGGCTCCGGCCGGTGCCGGGTTCGGCGGTCCGCCGCAGGGCGCCGGTCAGGGCATGCAGAGCAACGGCGCCGGTCAGGGCATGTTCGGCGGCGGCTCCCGCGGGACCGCCCCCGGACGCGACCAGTCCCGCCAGAGCGCCCCGACGCCTCCGCAGGCGCCGCCCGCCGGCGAGCAGGGCCCCCGCCGTGGCCGCCGGCCGCAGCTGCCGCCGCGCGGTGGCGCGCGCGCCGAGCTGCCGGGCGGCAACCAGCCCTCGCGTCCCAGCTGGAGCGACGAGAACGCGCAGCCTCCGGTGCCGCGTGCCTCGCTCGACGCCCCGCGCGGGCACGACGAGGACCCGGCGCAGCAGACCTCGCGGATGCCGCGGATCGACGACCGGCAGGGCCCGGCCTCCACCTCGGAGTTCGCCCGTCCGGACTTCGACGCCCCGGCCGCCGGCGGTTACGGCCAGCAGAACACGGGGCAGTTCGCCCGCCCCGGGGCCAACGCGCAGCACGACACCGGCCAGTTCGTCCGCCCGGACGTCTTCGGCCCCAACGGCTCGGGGCAGAACAACGCCTCGCAGACGGGCCAGTTCGCCGCGCCGCAGGCATACGACAACGGCTCGACGGGCCGGCACTCGCTGCCGGGCCGGCAGAGCCCGGAGTCCACCGGCCAGTTCGAGCGGCCCCAGGTCAACGGCAACGGGACCTACGGCGGCAACACCGGCTACGGCGCCGGCCAGCAGCCCCCCGTCCCGCAGCGTCCGCAGCAGCGTCCCGTGCGGCAGGAGCCCGAGGCCCTGCCGCCGGCGACCGGTCCCGGCGACGGTCGTACCCCGCTGTACGACACACTGGAGACCAACTGGTTCCACGGCGGTCCGCAGGGACACCAGCCGGGCACCGACACCCCGGCCGCCGCTCCGCAGCAGGAGCGTCCGGCCCCGGCGGAGCGGCCCCAGCCGTCCTCCGCCCCCCAGCGCTCCGCGTCGACCGCCTGGCGCAGCTCACCGAACGACGACCTCGTTCGGCAGGCTGAACGCGTCCGGCAGCCCGCCGCGGGCGGAGTCACCACCTCCGGCCTGCCGCGCCGGGTGCCCAGGGCGAACCTCGTCCCTGGCACGGCTCAGCAGCAACAGCACCAAAGCGGTCCGCAGGTCTCGCGTGCGCCCGATGACGTACGCGGCCGGCTGACCAACCTTCGTCGGGGCATCGCTCAGGGCCGTCAGGCCGGCAGCGGCCAGACCGGCAGCTTCCCGAGCCCCACTCACCAGCAGGAGCGTTAGTTGAGCCAGATGAGCCAAGCGGCACAAAACCTCAACTGGTTGATCACCAACTTCGTGGACAACACCCCTGGGGTGTCCCACACCGTCGTCGTGTCCGCCGACGGCCTTCTGCTGGCCATGTCGGAGGGTTTCCCCCGCGACCGTGCCGACCAGCTGGCGGCCGTCGCGTCGGGTCTCACCTCGCTGACGGCAGGTGCCAGCCGGATCTTCGAAGGCGGGGACGTCGCACAGACCGTCGTCGAGATGGAGCGGGGATTCCTCTTCCTCATGTCCATCTCGGACGGGTCGTCCCTCGCCGTCCTGGCTCACCCGGATGCGGACATCGGCCTCGTCGGGTACGAGATGGCACTCCTGGTCGACCGTGCGGGCGCGGTCCTCACCCCGGACCTGCGTGCCGAACTGCAAGGCAGTCTGCTCCACTGACATCTCCCGGATCCACCCGTCTCACCAAATCACCGTCCGGCCGCCACAATCCCCCCACTGGCCCCTCACCCGACGGCTTGACCGACCGACTTGTGTCCCAGCCCGGAGGATTCATGACCCCGCCCACCGCCTCTCATGATCCGTACGCGGAGCCGTACGAGGATGAGGGCGACCAGCCGCTGGTACGTCCGTACGCGATGACCGGCGGCCGGACCCGGCCGCGCTACCAGCTGGCCATCGAGGCCCTGATCAGCACCACTGCGGACCCGGCGGCACTGATGGGGCTCCTCCCGGAGCACCAGCGCATCTGCCACCTGTGCCGCGAGGTGAAGTCGGTCGCCGAGGTCTCCGCGCTCCTGTCCATGCCCCTGGGCGTGGCCAGGATCCTCGTGGCGGACCTCGCCGAGGCGGGCTTGGTCGCCATCCACCAGCCGGGTGGCGACGAGAACAACGGTGGCGCACCGGACGTGACGCTGCTCGAAAGGGTGCTCAGTGGACTTCGCAAGCTCTGAACCAAGCCGGGCGACCACCTCCGCCAAGATCGTGGTGGCGGGTGGCTTCGGCGTGGGCAAGACCACGTTCGTGGGTGCCGTCTCGGAGATCAACCCGCTGCGCACGGAGGCCGTCATGACCTCCGCGAGCGCGGGGATCGACGACCTCACGCACACCGGGGACAAGACCACCACCACGGTGGCCATGGACTTCGGACGTATCACCCTGGACCAGGACCTGATCCTGTACCTCTTCGGTACGCCGGGTCAGGACCGCTTCTGGTTCATGTGGGACGACCTGGTGCGGGGCGCCATCGGCGCCGTCGTACTGGTGGACACCCGCCGGCTCGCGGACTGCTTCCCCGCGGTCGACTACTTCGAGAACAGCGGCCTGCCCTTCGTCATCGCCCTCAACGGCTTCGACGGACACCAGCCGTACACACCGGACGAGGTGCGCGAGGCGCTGCAGATCGGACCGGACGCGCCGATCATCACGACGGACGCCCGGCACCGTGCCGATGCCAAGAGTGCGCTGATCACGCTGGTGGAGCACGCGCTCATGGCACGGCTGCGGTAGCGCAAGTCTGCGGGCACGTACGGCACTTGGCGTAGATGTCCCGGAGCCGACTGTGGCCTTTGACACGGTCGGCTCCGCTGTTCATAACGTTTCGGCAGAGGAATCGGGTGGTACGGCAACTCGTCGCGGTCAACCGGTCTCGCTGCGCGCACGAACGCCCCGTCTTTTGACGGGGCTCGCTCTTTATGACCGTTTTATCTGGGCCTTACATCGCACGGAATCCCCCTCTTCCACTGTTTGGAGGAGCGCGGGCCCACGTGCTGGAATGCCAGAACTGCCCACTGGCCGAAGACGTACTCATCAGTACTGCGTACTCCGAGGCGATGGGCTCTGAGACACAGCGGCACGACCTAGGTGCCGACCCCGCCGGAAGGTTGTTGGTCGAGTGAGGCGAAGCAAGAACAGTCCCGAGCCGTCGGCCCGGGGCAACTTCACCCCGCCGCCGCGCGGAGCGGCGCCCGCCCCTGTGCCCGGATCCGAGCCCACGGCCGCGCCGGCCCCGAGCGGCGGCCGTTTCTCGCCGCGCAACTGGCGCGTGCCGACGAGGCTGAACGCGATCCTGCTCATACCCGTGATGGTCGGCCTCGTCATGGGCGGCTTCCAGGTGAAGGGCTCCATCGACACCTGGCAGCAGGCCGAGGACGCCGAGAACGTGGCCCTCCTCGTGCGCGCCGCCGAGGAGTACGGCAACGCCCTGCTGGACGAACGCGACCTCACCGCGGCCGACCTGCTCCAGGGCAAGGGCACCACGGACACGGTCACGCAGCTGCGGTCGGCGACCGACAGGGCCAAGGACAAGTTCGACCAGGCGGCGCAGAACCTGCCGAACACGGCCGCGCTCGACCGCCGTATGCAGCTGTTCCGCTCCAACGAGACCAAGCTGGCGCCCCTGCGCCAGGCGGCGTACACCAAGGCGATGGACCCGGTGAAGACCGAGGAGGGTTATGTCGCCGTCCAGCACTCGCTGATGGAGTTCGCCAACGAGCTCAGCCTGGGCACCGGCAACATCACCTCCTACGGCCGCACCGTCTACGCCGTGTCGCTCGCCAAGGCCGCCGTCTCGCTCCAGCGGTCGATCGGCGTGCACATGCTGATCCGGCCGAGCACCAAGGAAGCGGTGGTCCGCCAGCAGGGCGTCTCCCTCGTGTCGTACCGCTACCTCGAGGGCATCGCGATCAACGAGTTCGTCTCGGCCGGCACCCAGGACGACGTCGACCAGCTCGACGACATCATGGCCGGGCAGCGCAAGAAGATCGGCGACAAGGGCACCGCCGTCGACGCCGGTGACAGCACCTCCACGCAGGGCGGCGCCTACAGCGCCATGCCGGCCGCCGACGCCATGCTCCAGGGCATCGCCGCGGGCACCTTCACCCCCGAGCAGCTGGCCGCCAAGGGCGTCACGCCCAAGGCCTGGCTGGGCGCCTCCACCGCCAAGTTCGAGGGCTACCGCGAGATCGAGACCGACCTCGTCAGCAAGGCCGTGGACGAGGCCGCGAGCGTCTCCGAGGACGCCAAGCGCGACGCGCTCATCACCGGTGCCGCCGTCGTCGTCGCCCTGCTCGCCGCGTTCATCCTGGCCGGCATGGTGGCCCGCCAGATGTCCCGCTCGATGCGCCAGCTGCGCAACGCCGCCTTCGGCATCGCCGAGCAGCGCCTGCCGATGCTGGTCGACCAGCTCTCGCGCACCGACCCCGGCCGGGTCGACACCCGGGTCGCGCCCATCCCGATCACCACCCGCGACGAGATCGGCGAAGTCGCCCGCGCCTTCGACCAGGTCCACCGCGAGGCCGTCCGGCTCGCCGCCGAGCAGGCCCTGCTGCGGGGCAACATCAACGCGATCTTCACCAACCTGTCGCGCCGCAACCAGTCGCTGATCGAGGGCCAGCTGACCCTGATCACCGACCTGGAGAACAACGAGGCCGACCCGGACCAGCTGGAGAACCTCTTCAAGCTGGACCACCTCGCGACCCGTATGCGCCGCAACGGCGAGAACCTCCTCGTCCTCGCCGGCGAGGAGCCGGGCCGCCGCTGGGACCAGCCGGTCCCGCTGGTCGACGTGCTGCGCGCCGCCTCCTCCGAGGTGGAGCAGTACGAGCGCATCGAGCTGTCCGGCGTCCCGGAGGCCGAGATCCACGGCCGCGCGGTCACCGACCTCGTGCACCTGCTCGCCGAGCTCCTGGAGAACGCCACCACGTTCTCCTCGCCGCAGACCAAGGTGCGTGTCACCGCGACCCGTCTCCCCGACGGCCGCGTGATGATCGAGATCCACGACAAGGGCATCGGCCTCACCGCCGAGGACTTCGCGGACATCAACCACAAGCTGGCGAACCCGCCCACCGTCGACGCGGCGATATCCCAGCGCATGGGCCTGTTCGTGGTCGGCCGGCTGTCCGACCGGCACGGCATCCGCGTCCAGCTGCGCCCCTCGGGCGAGCAGGCCGGCACCACCTCGCTGGTCATGCTGCCGGACGCCATCACGCACGGTGGCGGTGGCGCCGAACAGCAGCCGCTGCGCGACGAGTTCACCGTCTCGCAGATCATCCCGGAGCAGCAGTTCCAGGGCGAGAACTTCGGTCAGCCGATGCGTACGGCGGCCGAGCTCGGCTTCGACGACAGCGCCTACACCGAGGTCCCGGACGACATCCGCGAGCTCGACCCGGTCGGCCGCTCCCTGATGCGCGAGGAGCGCCGCGCGGCCCTCGAGGCCGAGGTGCAGGGGCAGGAGGGCACCGAGGCGCCCGCGTACGACGAGTTCGGCCAGCCCGCCTACGACGAGCGCAACGGCTACGCGGGGCCGCAGGACGGCTACGACCAGCAGCAGGCGTACGACGAGCAGCGGCAGCAGTCCTACGAGGACCAGCGGCAGGCGTACGGCGAGCAGCAGCACTCCGGCTACGAGGAGCCCCAGCGGACGTCGTACGACGACACGTACTACGCGCCGAACGGCGGCCTCCCGCGCGACGACGCCTTCTCGTCCCCCAACGGCTACCCGGACTCCGGCTATGCGGAGCCCGCGGCCGAGGAGCCGGTGGCGCACAACGCCTCCGCGCAGGACGGTTTCACGGCCTTCGAGCAGCGGCGCCACCAGGACGACTGGCCTCAGCAGAACGGCTACCGCGACGGCTACCAGGAGCAGTACGCTCCGGAAGCGGAATCCTCGCAGGCCGGTGACGCCGGCGAGTCCCACGGCGTAGGCTTCGACCGTCCGGGACCGGCCCATTCCGCGGCCCACGCTGTGACCGACGCCGGGCTTCCGCGTCGTGGCGCCGCCGCGAGCGGCACCAACGGCACGCGGCCCGCGCGGCAGGAAGCGCCGGCGCCCACTCCGCAGAGCAACGGCGAAAACGGCTGGCGTTCGCAGAACGACGAGCGCTGGCAGCAGGCTTCGCAGCTCCGGAAGCCCAAGGCGGGCGGGGTCACCTCCTCCGGCCTGCCGCGGCGGGTCCCGAAGGCCAACCTGGTCCAGGGAGCCGCCGAAGCCACCCCCCAGGGGGGCCCACAGGTCTCCCGTGCTCCCGAGGACGTCCGGGGCAGGCTGAGCAACCTGCGCCGGGGTGTCCAGCGGGGTCGCAGCGCGGGAAGTGAAACGAACGGCCAGGGCTTCGGTCCTGACAGCACCTACAACCAGGAGCGTTAGTGTGAGCCCGATGAGCCAGGCGGCACAGAACCTGAACTGGTTGATCACCAACTTCGTGGACAACACCCCCGGGGTGTCCCACACGGTGGTGGTCTCCGCCGACGGACTCCTTCTGGCGATGTCCGAAGGCTTCCCGCGCGACCGCGCCGACCAGCTCGCGGCCGTCGCCTCCGGTCTGACGTCACTGACGGCAGGCGCCTCCCGCATCTTCGAGGGCGGCAGCGTGAACCAGACGGTTGTGGAGATGGAGCGGGGATTCCTCTTCATCATGTCCATCTCCGACGGTTCGTCCCTCGCCGTCCTCGCACATCCCGAGGCGGACATCGGCCTCATCGGGTACGAGATGGCGCTTCTGGTCGACCGTGCCGGTACGGTCCTGACGCCGGATCTGCGTGCGGAGCTCCAAGGGAGCCTGCTCAACTGAACGGACAGCGGTGCGTTTTGGCGTCCCGGGGCCGTAAGGTACCGGGACGCGGCTCCACATGATGGGCGCCAGGCACAGTCGGAGGAGGAGAGAAAGTGGCAACACCCCCAGACGGTTCGTCATCGGGCAACTGGTCGTACGGCCCTGCCCAGGGCCAGAACGACGGTTCCCAGAACCGGTACTTCCCCTCCCAGCCGAACCAACGGCAGCCGTACCCGCAGGGTCCCGGACCCTCGCCGTACGACCAGCCGCCGGCCCCGCGCATCCAGCCGGTGCAGCCGCAGCGACGCGCCCCTGAGCCGACGCCCGCCGGGGCGTCGAACAACCCCCTGGTGCGTCCGTACGCCATGACCGGCGGCCGGACCCGCCCCCGCTACCAGCTCGCCATCGAGGCGCTGGTGCACACCACCGCGCAGCCGCACCAGATGCAGGGCCAGCTGCCCGAGCATCAGCGGATCTGCAACCTCTGCCGAGAGATCAAATCGGTGGCCGAGGTCTCGGCCCTCCTCACGATCCCCCTCGGCGTGGCCAGGATCCTCGTCGCCGACTTGGCGGAGGCAGGACTGGTCGCCATCCATCAGCCCGGCGGCGACGAGAACGCCGGCGGCCAGCCAGACGTGACACTGCTCGAAAGGGTGCTCAGTGGACTTCGCAAGCTCTAGCGGAGGGCCTTCCCGCTCCACCACGTCCGCGAAGATCGTGGTGGCTGGCGGCTTCGGCGTGGGCAAGACCACGTTCGTCGGCGCCGTCTCGGAGATCAACCCGCTGCGCACGGAGGCCGTCATGACGTCTGCTTCGGCGGGCATCGACGACCTCACCCACACCGGGGACAAGACGACCACGACGGTCGCCATGGACTTCGGACGTATCACCCTGGACCAGGACCTGATCCTGTACCTCTTCGGTACGCCCGGCCAGGACCGCTTCTGGTTCATGTGGGACGACCTGGTGCGGGGCGCCATCGGTGCGATCGTGCTGGTGGACACCCGCCGCCTCGCCGACTGCTTCCCCGCGGTCGACTACTTCGAGAACAGCGGCCTGCCCTTCGTCATCGCGCTCAACGGCTTCGACGGCAATCAGCCGTACAACCCGGACGAGGTGCGCGAGGCGCTGCAGATCGGCCCCGACACCCCGATCATCACGACGGACGCCCGGCACCGCGCGGACGCCAAGTCGGCGCTGATCACGCTCGTCGAGCACGCGCTGATGGCGCGGCTGCGCTAGACACGGGCTTGTGCGGCCCCCGGGCTGCCCCGGACGGTTGTTCGCCGCCCGGGGCAGCCCAGTCGCTTCTCACGCGGTTCCCGCGGCCCTCAGGGACGACAGAAGGGCCCCTCTCCAGGAGAGGGGCCCTTCTCTTGTGTTCGTACGGGCTCAGCGCCAGCTGTGCGGGGCGCGGAAGCCGCCCTCGCGCTCCAGGCGGCGCCAGCCGGCCTTCGGGCGGCCTCGGTGGGCCGGGGCGGCGACGGGCCGGGCGGCGGCGCGGGCCACGAGGATCGCCGTGATGGCGGCGACTTCCTCGGGGCCGGCGTGGCCCTTCTCGACGCGGATGTCAGGGACGTTCATGGGCTCAGTCTCCATGGATGAGGTTTCCGCACGGATACCGGTGGGTTACTGCGGAGGGTTGCCGTGCTTGCGGGACGGCAGGTCGGCGTGCTTGGTGTGCAGCATCGCCAGGGAGCGGACGAGGACCTCCCGGGTCTCGGAGGGGTCGATCACGTCGTCGACCAGGCCCCGCTCGGCCGCGTAGTACGGGTGCATCAGCTCGGACTTGTACTCCTTGACCATGCGCGCCCGCATGGCCTCGGGGTCCTCGGCCTCGGCGATCTGCCGGCGGAAGATGACGTTGGCGGCGCCCTCGGCGCCCATCACGGCGATCTCGTTGGTCGGCCAGGCGTAGGTGAGGTCGGCGCCGATGGACTGGCTGTCCATGACGATGTACGCGCCGCCGTACGCCTTGCGCAGGATCAGGGAGATCCGGGGCACGGTGGCGTTGCAGTAGGCGTACAGCAGCTTCGCGCCGTGGCGGATGATGCCGCCGTGCTCCTGGTCCACGCCCGGGAGGAAGCCGGGGACGTCCAGGAAGGTGACAATCGGGATGTTGAAGGCGTCGCACATCTGCACGAAGCGGGCGGCCTTCTCGGACGCCTCGATGTCGAGCACGCCCGCCAGGACCTGGGGCTGGTTGGCGACGATGCCGACGACCTGGCCGTCCAGCCGGGCCAGCGCGCAGATGATGTTCCGCGCCCAGCGCTCGTGGACCTCCAGGTACTCGCCGTCGTCGACGATCTCCTCGATGACCTTGGTCATGTCGTACGGCCGGTTGCCGTCGGCCGGCACCAGGTCGAGCAGCGTCTCGCTGCGGCGGTCCGCGGCGTCCGACGGCTCCACCCGGGGCGGGTTCTCCCGGTTGTTCTGCGGGAGCAGGGACAGGAGGTAGCGCACCTCGGCGATGCACGTCTCCTCGTCGTCGTACGCGAAGTGGCAGACGCCGGAGGTCTCGGCGTGCACGTCGGCGCCGCCCAGGCCGTTCTGCGTGATCTCCTCGCCCGTCACGGCCTTGACCACGTCGGGACCGGTGATGAACATCTGCGAGGTCTCGCGGACCATGAACACGAAGTCGGTGAGGGCGGGGCTGTAGGCCGCGCCGCCCGCGCACGGGCCGAGCATCACGCTGATCTGCGGGATGACGCCGGACGCCTTGGTGTTGCGCTGGAAGATGCCGCCGTACCCGGCGAGGGCGGAGACGCCCTCCTGGATACGGGCGCCGGCGCCGTCATTGAGGGAGACCAGCGGGGCGCCGGCCGCGATGGCCATGTCCATGATCTTGTGGATCTTGGTGGCGTGGGCCTCGCCCAGCGCGCCGCCGAAGATCCGGAAGTCGTGGGCGTACACGAAGACCGTGCGGCCCTCGACCGTGCCCCAGCCGGTGATGACACCGTCGGTGTACGGCTTCTTGGCGTCCAGGCCGAAGCCCTGGGCCCGGTGCCTGCGCAGTTGCTCGACCTCGCGGAAGGTGCCGGGGTCCAGGAGCAGCTCGATGCGCTCCCGGGCGGTCAGCTTCCCCTTGGCGTGCTGCGCCGCGGTGGCCTTCTCGCTCGGGCCGGCCAGCGCCTGGGCACGGATCTCGTGCAGCTCGGCGGTCCGTCCACGGGCGTCGATCGGCTCACCCGGTGCCTCATCCAAAACGGTCATGTAGTGACCTTACGAAGGACCCGGCGCAATGCGAGCCGTCGACTCCTCACAGTCTCCGGAGCGTTTTCCTGGTAGCACTGAACAGAACCAAGGAGGCATGCAGCCTTTCCGACTGCTCGGAGGGCCCGTGCGTTGTGGAGGTCACACAAAGCCGTCAGGCGAGAACCACCTCACAACGGTGGGTCCGGCATTCCGTCCCCGGAGTGACGCGGAGCCTGAGCCGGGGTCCGGTGGCGAGGATCTCGACCGTCTCGTCGGCGTGCGCCACGTGCCGGACCGGGTGGTCGAGGACGATCTCCAGGGGCTCGCCCGTGCGGGGCGGCTCGCTCACACAGAGGGTAGCGGTCCGGCGCCGGCGCCGGAGCAGCACGCTCGCTCCCCCGCCGGCGGTGAGGGGGCCCGCCGTGCCCGGCTGCCGGAAGAGGGCCGCCGTCACCCCCAGGGAGGGCACATGGACGGCCTGGCGGGCCGGGTCGTTGGCGAGGACCGACAGCCATCCACGGTCGGCCGCCCGCGCGGCGACCTCCCGGCGGCTCGCGCCCGGCATGAGGACGTACCGGTAGGTCGCGTCGCGCGGGTCGGTGCCGTGGTCGAGCCAGAGGGTCTGCCAGCGGCGGGTGCGGCGCTCGGTGGTGCTGGTGGTGTTGATGTCGGCCCACGCGCCGTCGCGGTCCTCACGGAGGGTGCGCAGCCGGCCGTACGGCACGACCCAGCCGCCATGGCCCTCCAGATGGGCCCAGCCGGGGCCGCGCGCCAGGGCCTGGGTGCCGTTCTCCCCCAGGTTGCGGTTGTCGACGACGGTCTCCACGGGGACGCCGTCGGCACAGCTGATCCCGGCGCCGAGGCAGACCACGGCGTCCGCGAGGCAGAACCACGCCTTGTGGGCCCGGAGCGTCGAGCCCAGGCCCTCCAGCTGCTGGCCGATCGCCGCGTACTCGCCGTCCGTCGTGCCGCCGACCCAGCGGGCGGCGGGCCGGGCCTCGCCCCATTCGCCGCCCGCCCGGTCGGGCAGGCGGCGGGTGGAGACGGTCGTGCCGGGCAGGCGGTACCAGTCGACGGTCGGCCAGTACCAGTCGGTGTACTGGTCGCCGAGGCCGTCGGCCCACCAGGAGACCATGCCGGCGCCGGTGTGCCAGCCGCGCGGGTTCTCGCCGTTGCCGCACTCGTAGTGGGCGATCCGGTCGCTGGCCATGGCGATGGCCGCGACGAAGCGCGGGCGGCGGTGGACGGCGCGGTCCATCGCGGCGAAGAGGTGGTGCCCGACCGGCTCGGGCGCGGCCGGGACCGGCGCCCGGGCGACGGCGTGCAGGCGGGCGAGGTCGGTCACCCCGAACTGACGTGATGTCAGTACCGGTGTGACGGCGTCCCGTTCGATCCAGCCCTTGACGCGGGCGTGCCACCGGTCGCGTTCGGCCGCGCTCGCGCCGGCGGCGAGGAGCACGATGGCGGCGATGAGCCCGTGCCCGTGGTAGTGGTCGCCGCGCATGACCCGCCGGTCGTCGTTCTTGAGGTACCCCCGGCTGATGGCGCGCCCGTTGACGCTGTCCATGACGAGTCCGTCGTGGATCAGCGGGGCGTAGGCACGCTCGACGCTGTCGAGGACGATCTGCCGGCCGGGGTCGGTGACCTCCCAGTCGGAGCCGGCGAGCAAGGCGAAGAGGCGCCCGAGTCCGTCGAGGAGCACCTGGCCGTAGGTGCCGGAGTAGGCGACCCAGGTGTGCTGGACGAAGGAGCCGTCGGCGTACAGCCCGTCGCCCGCCGTGACGTACGGGAAGACCGGGGAGAGCGCGTCCCGGGCGAGCGCGATCCGGTCCGGGGCGCGGCCGAGGACGCCCCGCAGCGCGACGCCGCGGCACAGGTCGACGCGGTTGGCGCCGGTGGCGGTGCCGGAGTAGTCGGTGAGCAGGGTGTCGGGGATGAAGTGGTCGACGGCGGCACAGGCGGCGTCGATCCGGGCCTGCCCGAGGTGGTCGTACAGGGCCGCCGTGATGTCCATGAGCAGGCGCGGGCTGCCGATCTGCCACTCCCACCAGTTGCCGTAGCGGGTGGTCCCGGGGTGGTAGACGGTGGCGGAGAGGTGGTCGAGGCCGCGCAGGACGTCGGCGAGCAGGGCGGGGTCGGCGGTGGCTCCGGTGCCCGGCTGGACGTAGGCCTGGGTCATGGTCCACAGGCGGCTGTAGCTCCGGGTGATGCCGGCGGGCGGGTCGAAGGGGTGGCCGGGCCACAGGGACGCCGGGGCCGGGTCCATGGCCTGCTGGAACCCGCGGGCCAGCGTGCCGGTCTCGGCGAGGCGCCCGGCGTACGGCTCGGCGGCGGGGTCGTAGCCGGCACCGAGGGCGATACCGAGCCAGCGGGCGCGGAGGGTGTCGTAGGGGTCGGCCGTACCGGCGCGGGCCGGGGTCCCGGCGGTGCGGCCGAGGGCCGCGGCGAGGGCGGCGGCGGTCAGCAGGGCTCGGCGCGAAGGGGTCATGTCCATGCCCTACCACGTCACACGGGGTGACACCAGGAACACGTCGCGGATGATGTTGAAAGTTGAAGGGAATGCGTCTACGGTGGTGCGCGTTGGGTAGTTAAAGATTCAACATCACCCCCCGAGGAGAACGTCATGGGCATCTTCAACCGCAAGGGTTCCGCCGAGACCACCACCCCGGCCGCCGCCGTCGCCGTGGCTCCTGAGCTGGCCGCGCTGACCGGCGACTACACCATCGACCCGGCGCACTCCACGCTCGGCTTCGTCGCCCGGCACGCCATGGTCACCAACGTCAAGGGCAAGTTCCTCGACTTCAGCGGCTCGCTCCACCTGGACGGCACGAACCCGGCCGCGTCCACGGCGTCCCTGGACATCAAGATGGACAGCATCGACACCGGCTCGGCGGACCGCGACGGGCACCTGAAGAGCGCGGACTTCTTCAAGACGGACGAGTTCCCGACGATGACGTTCCGCTCCACCAAGGCGGAGGCCCTGGGCGGCGAGGACTACCGCATCACCGGCGACCTGACGATCCTCGGCACCACCCGGCCGATCACCATCGACCTGGAGTTCAACGGCGCCGCGAAGGACCCGTTCGGCAACGAGCGCGTCGGTTTCGAGGGCAAGACGGAGATCCTGCGCTCGGAGTGGGGCCTGACCTGGAACGCCGCGCTGGAGACGGGTGGCGTGCTGGTCTCCGACAAGATCAAGCTGAACTTCGACATCTCGGCGATCAAGAACGCCTGAGCCGCGCGGCGCAGGCGCCGCGCATACCGAGCACACCCGCTCCCCGGCTTCGCGCCGGGTGGGCGGGTGCTCTGTTTTCCTCCGTCACGACTCCGCCCGAGCGGGGGGCCTGTGGCCAGGACCGGTGGCCGGAATTGGGTTCTTGTGGGGGGCGTCACAGGGTTCTCATAATCCAGCAACGGAAACGGCCGGGGCGTCTCAGCCGTTCCCGTTTGACATGTTCCTGCCATATGCACTTCTCGCGTTGGCATGTCCAACCCCCCACGGAAGGCATCACGTTGAAGAAGCTCCTCACCGCGCTCAAGAGATGCGCGGTCCTCGGCGCCGCCGCTCTCGCGATCGTCAGTCTCCAGCCCGTGTCGGCCGCGCAGGCCGCGGACTCGCGCGTCGTCGGCGGGACCCGTGCCGCGCAGGGCGAGTTCCCGTTCATGGTCCGGCTCTCCATGGGCTGTGGCGGCGCGCTCTACACCCAGCAGATCGTCCTCACCGCCGCCCACTGCGTCGGCTCGACCGGTCCGAACACCGGCATCACGGCCACCGCCGGCGTCGTGGACCTCCAGTCCACCAGCGGCCGGGTCCAGGTCCGCTCCACCTATGTGTACCGGGCGCCGGGCTACAACGGCACCGGCAAGGACTGGGCGCTCATCAAACTGGCGCAGCCCATCAACCTGCCGACGCTGAAGATCGCCACCACCACGCAGTACAACACCGGCACCTTCACCGTCGCCGGCTGGGGCGCGAACAGCGAGGGCGGGGCCCAGCAGCGCTACCTGCTCAAGGCGAACGTGCCCTTCGTCAGCGACGCCCAGTGCCGCTCCTACAGCGGCTACAGCGGCCTCGTCGCGAACGAGGAGATCTGCGCCGGGCTGCCCTCCGGCGGCGTGGACACCTGCCAGGGCGACTCCGGCGGCCCCATGTTCCGCCGCGACGCGAACAACGCCTGGATCCAGGTCGGCATCGTCAGCTGGGGCATAGGCTGCGCCCGGCCGAACGCGCCCGGCGTCTACACCGAGGTCTCCACCTTCGCCTCCGCCATCGCCTCGGCGGCGTCCGGCCTCTGAGCCGCGCTCCGCGCGACCGTTGCGCCCGCAGGGCCCGGTGTCCCGGGGACGCCGGGCCCCCGCGCGTCAGAAGCCTCCACCGCCGTCGAAGCCGCCTCCCCCGCCGAAGTCCCCGCCGCCCCCGAAGCCGCCGTCGAAGGTGCCCGGGTCGAAGTCCGCGCCCGAGACGTCACCGCCCTCGTAGCCACCGAAGTCGCCGTACCCGGCCCCGTAGTCGGCCGCGTACGCCGGGCCCGCCATCGCGCTGCCCAGCAGGGTGCCGACGAGCAGGCCGGGGAGGATGCCGCCGCCGAAGTAGCCGCCCGCCCAGGGGCCGTAGGCCGGTCCGGCGTCCCAGTACGGCCGTCGGCCGTACTGGGTGTCGACCTCGCGGATCGCGGGATCGCGGCCGTCGGCCAGCCGGGCCCGGTCCGCCGCGCACACCGGCACCTCACGCGGGGCGCCGCCGGGCGGCGTCCAGGTCTCGTCGGCCACCGCCGGGCCGTGGCGGGGGTCGAAGAAGCAGGGTGGCCGGCGCTCCGGGAGCGGCCGGCCCTCCCGGCGGGCGGCCAGCTGGGTGAGGGAGAAGCGGCCGTCCGCCAGGGCCTGGGTGACCGCCTTGACGTCCTCCGGTCTGCGGGCGCCGTCCATCAGGCGCTTGGCCCGCTCGTAGGAGTCCAGGGCGCGTTCGTAGTCCCCGCGCTTCGCGTCGTCGGCGCCCGGTTCCGCCGGGTGGAAGTCGAGACGGTCGAGTTCCTCGCCGTAGGCGGTGATGTCCTCGTCGACGACGACCCGCAGCTTCCCCAGCGCCGCCCGCTGCTCCGCCTCGTGGCGCCGCCGGTTGCGCCGGACCAGCGCGTAGGCGCCCGCGCCGCCCGCCGCGATCACGACCCCGGCGGCGACGAGGCCACCGGTGTCCACGCCGCCTCCCCCGCCGTCGCCCCAGGAGGCGGGGGCCGTGCCCCGGGCGCTGCGCAGCGCCGCGTCGACGAAGTCGTTCAGCTGGGCCTTGGGGTCGTCGACGTCCCGGACGGCCCTGACGAGGTTCTGCACCCCGCGCGGGGGCAGGACGACCGTGTCGGCCCGCGCGCCGAAGCGGTCGCCGCTGCGGATCGCGTACAGGCCGGTGATGCCGGTTTCCGTCCGCAGGTTCCGGAAGATGTCCCGCTCGGGCTGGTCGGCGGGCAGGACGGCCACGAAGACCGGTTTTCCGGCGTCCCTGATCTTGTCGGAGAGCGCCTCGGCGTCCGACGACGACAGCTGGTCCGAGGCGGCGGGATCGACGTACACGGGATCCTCGCGGAGCGCCTCGGCCACCGTGGAAAGGTCCGTGGCCGCATGTGCGCCGGGCGAACCGGTCAGGAGCACCATCGCGGTGGCGGCGACCGGCACGATCAGCGAGCGCATGAGGCCCCTCAAGCGCGGAGTCCTCATGTCCCCGACGCTACCCGATGAGGCGGCCCCGGGCGTCCGGGACCGCCGTGCGCGGCACTACTGGGCGGGTGCGACCCCCGCCCGCAGCAGCCCGTAGGTGTACGCGTCCTCCAGGGCCTGCCAGGACGCGGCGATGACGTTCTCCGCCACCCCGACCGTGGACCACTCGCCCGCTCCGTCGGACGTGGAGATCAGGACGCGGGTGGTGGACTGGGTGCCGTGGACGCCCTCCAGGATGCGGACCTTGTAGTCGACGAGGTCCAGGGCGGCGAGCTGGGGGTAGATCTTCTCCAGGGCGACCCGCAGCGCGCGGTCGAGGGCGTTGACCGGGCCGTTGCCCTCGGCGGTGGCGACGATGCGCTCGCTCTTGGCCCACAGCTTGACGGTGGCCTCGTTGGCGTGGCTGCCGTCGGGGCGGTCCTCGACGATCGCGCGCCAGGACTCCACGTCGAAGTACTTCAGCGGCGTGCCCTCAACCTCGGCGCGCAGCAGCAGCTCGAAGGAGGCGTCGGCCGCCTCGTAGGTGTAGCCCTTGAGCTCGCGCTCCTTGACCCGCTCGACGACCCGGCCGACCAGCTCGCGGTCGCCGCCGAGGTCGATGCCGAGTTCCTTGCCCTTGAGCTCGACGGAGGCGCGTCCGGCCATGTCGGAGACCAGCATCCGCATGGTGTTGCCGACCCGCTCGGGGTCGATGTGCTGGTAGAGGTCCGGGTCGACCTTGATCGCGGAGGCGTGCAGTCCGGCCTTGTGGGCGAAGGCGGAGACGCCGACGTACGGCTGGTGCGTGGAGGGGGTGAGGTTCACGACCTCGGCGATGGCGTGCGAGATCCGGGTCATCTCGCGCAGCCTGCCCTCGGGCAGGACCTTCTTGCCGTACTTCAGCTCCAGGGCGGCGACGACCGGGAAGAGGTTGGCGTTGCCGACGCGCTCGCCGTAGCCGTTGGCCGTGCACTGGACGTGGGTGGCGCCCGCGTCGACGGCGGCGAGGGTGTTGGCGACCGCGCAGCCGGTGTCGTCCTGGGCGTGGATGCCGAGCCGGGCGCCGGTGTCGGCGAGGACGGTGGAGACGACCGCCTGGACCTGGGCGGGGAGCATGCCGCCGTTGGTATCGCAGAGGATGACGACGTCGGCGCCGGCCTCGGAGGCGGTCCGGACGACGGACTTCGCGTACTCGGGGTTCGCGCGGTAGCCGTCGAAGAAGTGCTCGCAGTCCACGAAGACCCGGCGCCCCTCGCCGACCAGGTACGAGACGGTGTCGCGGACCATCTCCAGGTTCTCGTCGAGGGTGGTGCGCAGCGCCAGCTCGACGTGCCGGTCGTGGGACTTGGCGACGAGGGTGACCACCGGGGCGCCGGACTCCAGCAGGGCCCTGACCTGCGGGTCCTCGGACGCCTTGCCGCCGGCGCGCCGGGTGGCGCCGAAGGCGACGAGCTGGGCGTGCCGGAACTCGATCTCCTCCTGGGCGCGGGCGAAGAACTCGGTGTCGCGCGGGTTGGCGCCGGGCCAGCCGCCCTCGATGAATCCCACGCCGAAGTCGTCCAGGTGACGGGCGATGGCCAGCTTGTCGGCGACGGTGAGGTTGATGCCCTCCCGCTGGGCGCCGTCGCGCAAGGTGGTGTCGAAGACGTGGAACGAGTCGTCGAGCTCGCTGGTTGGCGTCATGTCGTAAGGCTCCTGTACTGGATCTCGGTCTACCGGAATGACCGGCTCCACCGCCCCCACTTATGGTCCCTCACGCTCTCCGCCCGGCTGCGGGTGGGCCGGGAAACAGAAAAACCCCTCGCGGGTGCGAGAGGTCTGCGCGCGGGTCGAGGACGACGGTGTCCACCCGTACCTGGTCGTACGTGGCGGTCACTGCGGACCGGCGCGCCTGCTGCCAATAATCATGGCGAACGAGAGCACGGGGGCAGTCTGGCACATACCGCCCCGGCGCTCACCGTCCGTCTCAGGATGCGAACACAGCGCTGATCATCGACGATGGCGTACGAAGCCGCGGCGGCCGCGTCGGTGTCGCCCGGCACCAGGTTGGCGGCGTCCGCCGTGAACGCGGCGAAGCGGCCGTCGGCGCCGAGCCGGGGTGCGGACGCGTGGCCGTCGCCCTGTCCCCCCCCCGCGGCCGAGACGGCGACCCGCTCGACGGGCGGGGCGCCGGGCGCCGCGGCGGCCCCCGGCCCGGTCGGTGCCGCCGTGGCGGCGGTCAGGACCACGGCGACGGCGAGCGCGCTCGGAGGCGCGGTGCGATGCCGCGACGGTCCCCCGGTGATCCCCGTGGACGCTTCTCCCCCGGCCCCTCGCCGAGGGCTCCGACGAGCCGAACGTATGCGGCCGTACAGGGGCAATCCCCTGAATCGCGTACAGCCGGGAAGCGGTCTCAGGCGTCCGCGAGGAGGCTCTCGTCGAGGAACTCCCGTACGTGGCGCAGGATCTGGGCGCGGTCGGTGCCGCGCAGGCCGATCGCCACATGGATGGAGAAGCCGTCGAGGAGGGCCCGCAGGCGGGCGGCGAAGCGGTCCGGGTCGACCGCCCGGAACTCCCCGCGCGAGGTGCCTTCCGCGACGAGTGCCACGAGGTCCCGGTGCCAGGCGCCCTCGATGGCGGCCTGCCGGTCCCGGGCGTCGTCGTCGGCGTTCTGCGAGCGGTTCCAGACCTCCAGCCACAGCGTCCAGTGCGGGTCGCCCTGGCCGTCGGGGACGTACAGATCGACGTAGGCGTCGAGCCGTTCCCGCGCGGACGCGCCCCGGGCGAGCAGCCGGCCGCGTTCGGCGCCGAGCCGGCCCTCGCTCCACTCCAGGGTGCGCAGCAGCAGTTCGTCCTTGGAGTGGAAGTAGTACAGGAGGTGGCCGCTGCTCATGCCGACCTCGCGGCCGAGCGCCGCCATGGTCAGCTTCTCCAGACCGCGCTCGGCGATCATCTCCATGGCGGCGGCGAGGACCCGCTCGCGCGGCGGGGCGTTCCGGCGCGCACCGGCCATGGGTCGACTCCTAGTGTTTCGGCTGCTGCTGGGTGATGCAGTGGATGCCTCCACCGCCCGCGAAGATGGTACGGGCGTCCACCAGGGTGACCGTGCGCCCGGGGTACAGGCGGCGCATGATGCCGGCCGCGATCTCGTCGTGCGGGTCGTCGAAGGCGCACAGCACGACGCCGCCGTTGCAGACGTAGTGGTTGATGTAGGAGTAGTCGGCCCAGTGGCCGTCGTCGTCCTTGAGCACGGTCGGCGCGGGCACCTCGACGACCTCCAGGCGGCGTCCCCGGGCGTCGGTCGCGTCGCGCAGGATCTCCAGGTACTCCAGGGAGCGGGCGTGGTCCGGGTGGCCGGGGTTGCGCTGGCTGTGCACGACGACGGTGCCGGGCCCGGCGAAGGCGGCGACGATGTCGACGTGGCCCTGGGTGCCGTACGTCCCGTAGTCGCCGGCCAGGCCGTGCGGGAGCCAGATCGCCTTGGTGGTGCCGAGCCGGGCGTGGATCTCCGCCTCGACCTGCTCGCGGCTCCAGCCGGGGTTGCGTCCGGCGCCGAGCTGGACGGTGTCGGTCAGCAGGACCGTGCCCTCGCCGTCGACATGGATCGCCCCGCCCTCGTTGACCAGCGGCGAGGAGTGCACGGGGACACCGGCGAGGCCGGCGACATGGCGGGCGATTCCGGCGTCGTGCTCCCAGCGGGCCCAGTCCTGGCCGCCCCAGCCGTTGAACACCCAGTCCACGGCGGCCAGGCTGCCGTCCTCGTCCTGGACGAAGGTGGGGCCGATGTCCCGCATCCACGCGTCGTCGAGGTCCCCCTCGGTCAATTCGACAGCGGGGCCGAGCAGTTCGCGCGCCGAGGCGGCGTCGCCGGGGGCGTGGACCATGGTCACCGGCTCGAACCGGCCTATCGCGCGGGCCACTTCGGCCCAGGCGGTGCGGGCCTCGGCGAGTTCGGCGCCGGTGGTGAAGGTCGGGTTGGGGCGGGGCCAGGCCATCCAGGTGCGCTCGTGCGGGGCCCACTCGGGGGGCATGCGGAAGGTCATCACCACGTCCTAGAGGAAGTACAGGCGGTTGAGGGGGACGGAGTCGGCCGGCTCCGAGCGCAGCGGCTCTCCGTCGAGGGTGACCAGGCCGGTGCGCGCGTCGACGTCGACGGCGCCGACACGGGTGTTCAGGCGCAGGTCGGCGGGTCCGATGCCACGGGTGCCGCGCACGGCGACCCGGCGACGGCGGGTCGGCATCGAGTCCCCGCCCCGGTCGAGGGCGGCCTGCGCGACGAAGGCGACCGAGAGATCGGCGGGCGTGGCGCCGTACGCCCCGAACTGCGGGCCGAGCACGAGGGGTTCGCAGGTGTCGGTGGCCGCGTTGGGGTCGCCGACCACGCCGTACGCCGGGAAGCCGGCCTTGAGGACGAGCTGCGGCTTGGCGCCGAAGTACTCCGGGCGCCACAGCACGATGTCGGCGAGCTTGCCGACCTCCAGGGACCCCACCTCGTGGGCGAGGCCATGGGCGATCGCGGGGTTGACGGTCAGCTTGGCGATGTAGCGCAGGACACGCTCGTTGTCATGGTCCTCGGGCGCCCCGAACTGGGCCTTCATCTTCCCGGCCATCGCGAGAGTGCGCCGGACGGTCTCGCCGGCCCGGCCCATGCCCTGCGCGTCGGACGAGGTGATGCCGATGGCGCCCAGGTCGTGCAGGACGTCCTCGGCGCCCATGGTCCCGGCGCGGATGCGGTCGCGGGCCATGGCGGCGTCGCCGGGCAGGTCGGTCTTGAGGTCGTGGACGGAGACGATCATCCCGTAGTGCTCGGCGACGGCGTCCCGGCCGAACGGCAGGGTGGGGTTGGTGGAGGAGCCGATGACGTTCGGCACGCCCGCCATCCTCAGGACGTCGGGGACGTGCCCGCCGCCGCAGCCCTCGATGTGGAAGGCGTGGATGGTGCGGCCCTCCAGGACCTTCAGGGTGTCCTCGACGGACAGGCACTCGTTCAGGCCGTCGCTGTGCAGGGCGACCTGGACGTCGTGCTCCTCGGCCACGCGCAGCGCGGTGTCCAGCGCGCGGGTGTGGGCGCCCATGTCCTCGTGCACCTTGAAGCCGGAGGCGCCGCCCTCGGCCAGAGCCTCGACCAGGGGCGCCTCGTTCGAGGACGAACCCCGGGCGAGGAAGCCGATGTTGACCGGCCAGGCGTCGAAGGCGCCGAACGCGTGCCGCAGCGCCCAGGGCGAGTTGACGCCGACGCCCCACACCGGCCCGAACTCCTGGCCGATGATCGTGGTGACGCCGGAGGCGAGCGACGCCTCCATGACGCGCGGCGACAGCAGGTGGACATGGGTGTCGACGGCGCCGGCGGTGGCGATGAGCCCTTCGCCGGAGACGATCGACGTGCCGGTGCCGACGACGACGTCGACCCCGTCGAGGGTGTCCGGGTTCCCGGCCCGCCCGATGGCGCTGATGCGCCCCTGCCGGATGCCGATGGACACCTTGCGGATGCCGAGGGCCGCGTCGACGACCACGACGTTGCTGATGACGACGTCGCACGTCTCGCGGACGGCGGCGGCCTTCAGGTGCAGCCCGTCCCGGGCGGTCTTGCCGAAGCCGGCGAGGAACTCGTCGCCCGGGCGCTGGGAGTCGGACTCGACGCGGATGACCAGCCCCGAGTCGCCGAGCCGGACGCGGTCGCCGGCGCGGGGGCCGTGGGTGGCGGCGTACTCGTGCGGGGTGAGGCGGCGGGCCTCGGCGGGGTGTCCTCCGGGGCGGCTCATCGGCCGGTCTCCTTCTCGCGTACGCCCAGGTAGCCGCAGGCGGCGGCGCGGCGCAGGGCCTCCTCGCGGGCGCCGGGCGCGTCCAGCGGCCCGTCGACGAGGCCCGCGAAGCCGATGGCGACGCGGTCGCCGCCGATGGGCACCAGCCCGACCTCGGCGCTCTCCCCCGGCCCGAACCGCACGGAGGACCCGGCGGGCACGGCGAGCCGCATCCCGTACGCCCGCGCGCGGGGGAAGTCGAGGCGCGGGTTGGCCTCGAAGAAGTGGAAGTGGGAGGTCACGGAGACCGGCACGTCGGCGGTGTTGGTGACCGTCAGCCGCAGGGCGGGCCCGGGTTCGGCGTGCTCGGGCCCGGGCAGCAGCGCGCCGGGGGCGCGGTCGCCGAGGCCGCCGCCGATCGGGTCGGTGACCACCGCGAGCCGGGAGCCGTCGTCGAAGACGGCCTCGACGTGCACCTCGGTGACGACGTCCGCGACGCCGGGCAGCACGTCGTCCGGGCCGAGCACGGAGCGGGCCCGCTCGATCGCCTCGGTGAGCCGGGCGCCGTCGCGGGCGGCCTCGCACACCGTGTCCGCGATGAGCGCGGTCGCCTCGGGGACGTTCAGGCGCAGTCCGCGGGCACGGCGGGTCCGCGCCAGTTCCGCGGCGCCGAAGAGCAGCAGCCGGTCACGTTCCGTGGGCGTCAGTCTCATGCCGCGACGTCTCCTTGCCTGACAGGAATTAGAGCAACACTCTAAACATCGAATTGCTTGGAATCCAAGGGTTGACGACGGTGGCCCTCCTCCCTCAGATTGAACGCCACTCTAATCGAGGGAGAGCAGCCATGCCGAGGGAAGCGCGCGGAGTCGACACCATCCCCGAGGGGGAACGCACCAGCGGGCCCAAGGACCTCGTCTCGATCCTGCTCGGATCGAACCTCTGCCTCGGCGTGATCGTCTTCGGCTGGCTGCCCCCGTCCTTCGGGCTCGGCTGGTGGGCCTCGGTCAGCTCGATCGTCCTCGGCACCCTGGCCGGTACGGTCCTCACCGCCCCGCTGGCCCTGGTCTCGCTGCGCACGGCGACCAACCTCTCGACCTCCTCCGGCGCCCAGTTCGGGGTGCGCGGCCGCCTGGTCGGGTCGGTGGTCGGACTGCTGCTGGCGCTCGGGTACTCCGCGCTCACCGTGTGGATCGGCGGCGACGTGATGGTGGGTGTGCTGGGCCGCCTGACCGGCATGCCGGCGAACGACGTCTCGTACGGCCTCGTCTACGCGCTGCTGGCCGCCGCGACCGTCGCGGGCGCGGTGTACGGCTACCGCGTCCTGCTCGCGATGTCCCGGGTTCTCGCCGTCGGCATGACGGCCCTGCTGATCCTCGGCGTGGTCGCCTACGCCCCGCAGTTCACGACGGCCGCGCTGCCCGAGGCGGGCGGCTATCTGCTGGGCGGCTTCTGGCCGACCTGGCTGCTGGCGGCGGTCGCGGCCGGCCTGTCGGGGCCGATCGCCTTCATCACCCTGCTCGGCGACTACACCCGCTACATCTCACCCGCCCGCCACGGCGCGCGCCGGGTGCTGCACGCGACCTGGCTCGGCCTGATCCTGGGCCTGCTGGTGCCGCAGCTCTTCGGCACCTTCACGGCGTACGCGGCGCGCGCGGCCCTCGACTACGCGGGGCCGCTGGTCGACGCCTCCCCCGGCTGGTACCTGCTGCCGCTGCTGCTGGCCGCCTCGGCCGGCTCGGTCGGCAACGCGGGCCTGATGCTCTACTCCATGGGCCTGGACCTGGACGCGATCCTGCCGCGCGCCTCCCGCGCGACCGCCACGTACACGGTCGCCGTCGTCGCCACCGTGTGCGTCTTCGCCGGTCACTACGCCTCCAGCACCCAGGACGCCATGACGTCGTTCGTGCTGCTGCTGACGGCGATCGGCACACCCTGGGCGGTGATCACCCTTATCGGCTTCGTCCGCTGCCGGGGTGTGTACGACGCGGAGGCGCTCCAGGTGTTCAACCGCCGGGCGCGGGGTGGAATCTACTGGTACCGGGCCGGCTGGCACGTACGGGCGACGGTGTCCTGGGCGCTGGGCGCGGTGGTGGGCGTGCTGGCGGTCGCCCTGCCGTCGTACGAGGGGCCGCTGCTGGGCCTGACCGGCGGGGTGGACTGCAGCTTCCTGCTGTCGGGGCTGGTGGGGGGTGTGGCGTACGCGCTGCTGACCGGCGGCGGCGACGCTGGCGCGGACGGAGCGGCCGCCGTGGACACCGGGTCCGCGGCGGCCGTCAGGGTGCCGTCCGACGGTTAGCCGAGCCGGTGCATCCAGCCGTGCTCGTCCTCGGCCGTGCCGCGCTGGATGTCGAGGAGTGCCTGGCGCAGCTTCAGCGTCACCTCGCCGGGCTCGCCCCCGCTCTGCTGCCACTGGGCGCCGGTGCGCTTGACGGTGCCGACGGGGGTGATCACCGCGGCGGTGCCGCAGGCGAAGACCTCGGTGAGGGTGCCGTTCTCCGCGTCGCGCTGCCACTGCTCGACGGAGACGCGGCCCTCCTCCGCCGTGTAGCCGAGGTCACGGGCGACCTGGAGCAGCGAGTCGCGGGTGACGCCCTCCAGGATGGAGCCGGTGAGGGAGGGGGTGACGATCCGGTCGCCGCAGACGAAGTACAGGTTCATGCCGCCGAGTTCCTCGACCCACTTGCGCTCGACCGCGTCGAGGTAGCAGACCTGGGCGCAGCCCTGGGCGGCGGCCTCGGCCTGGGCCAGCAGGGAGGCGGCGTAGTTGCCGCCGGTCTTGGCGTCGCCCATGCCGCCGGGCACCGCGCGGACGTGGTCCTCGGAGACCCAGATCGACACCGGCTTGACACCGCCCGGGAAGTAGGCGCCGGCCGGGGAGGCGATGACGATGAACAGGTACTCGCCGGCGGGCTTGACGCCCAGGCCGACCTCGGTCGCGAACATGAAGGGACGCAGGTACAGGGACTCCTCGCCGCCGTGGGCGGGGACCCACGCCTGGTCCTGCTTCACCAGCGCGTCGCACGCCTCGATGAACGTCTCGACCGGCAGCTCCGGCATGCCGAGCCGACGCGCCGAGGCCTGGAAGCGGGCGGCGTTCTTCTCGGGGCGGAAGGTGGCGACGGTCCCGTCGGGCTGGCGGTACGCCTTGAGGCCCTCGAAGATCTCCTGGGCGTAGTGCAGGACCATGGTGGCCGGGTCGAGGGAGAGCGGCGCGTACGGCACGAGCTGGCCGTCGTGCCAGCCACGGCCCTCGGTCCACTTGATGGTCACCATGTGGTCGGTGAAGTGGCGGCCGAACCCCGGATTGGCCAGGATCGCGTCGCGCTCGGTGGAGGAGAGCGGACTGGCGGAGGGCTTGAGCTCGATCGTGGGCGTCGTCATGAGTGGTTGTCCTTCACCGGTTGTGTGTGACGGGCCGCGCTCACGCCTGTACTGCCCGTGGCCAGTGCTAGGACGTCCGAACATTCCCTCATTCCGCGGCTCCTTGTTCGATTATCGCAAGAGTGAACCGTGAACGAAATCGGCCTGTTCGGTGTGATCGGCGTGGAGTGCGACCAAGGGTCGATGGTGTCACCCGGCGGCGGACATGCGGAAGCCGCCGAGTGCGATGTGACCCGGCGGCTTCGAAAGGGTGTGAGCGGCGCGGGTCAGCCGGCTACTCGTACGGCCAGCGCGTCGCCGATCTCCGACGTGCTGCGCGCGGGCCTGCCGGTGCGCTCGGCCAGGTCGGCGGAGACCGCGTCGTCGATCCGGGCGGCCTCGGCCTCGTAGCCGAGGTGGCGCAGGAGCAGGGCGACGGACAGGACCGTGGCGGTGGGGTCGGCCTTGCCCTGGCCGGCGATGTCGGGCGCGGAACCGTGGACCGGCTCGAACATCGAGGGGTACGCGCCGGAGGGGTTGATGTTGCCGCTCGCGGCGACGCCGATGCCGCCGGAGACGGCCGCGGCGAGGTCGGTGATGATGTCGCCGAAGAGGTTGTCGGTGACGATCACGTCGAACCGCTCGGGCTGCGTCACCAGGTAGATGGTGGCCGCGTCGACGTGCATGTACTCGGTGGTGACCTCGGGGAACTCCTCGGCCACCCTGTTGAAGACGTCGGTCCACAGGTGACCGGCGAAGGTCAGCACGTTGTTCTTGTGGATCAGCGCGAGCTTCTTGCGCGGCCGGGCCTGGGCGCGGGCGAAGGCGTCCCGGACGACGCGCTCGACACCGAAGGCGGTGTTGACGGAGACCTCGGTGGCGACCTCGTGCGCGGTGCCCTTGCGGATGGTGCCGCCGTTGCCGGTGTACGGGCCCTCGGTGCCCTCGCGGACCACGACGAAGTCGATGCTCGGCTCACCGGCGAGCGGGGTGGCCACGCCCGGAAGCAGCTTCGAGGGGCGCAGGTTGACGTGGTGGTCGAAGGCGAAGCGGAGCTTCAGCAGGAAGCCGCGCTCCAGGACGCCGGACGGCACGGACGGGTCGCCGATCGCGCCGAGCAGGATGGCGTCGTGGGTCTTGAGGGCGTCGAGGTCGGCGTCGGTGAGGGTCTCACCGGTGGCGTGGTAGCGCCGGGCGCCGAAGTCGTACTCCTTGGTCTCCAGCTTCACATCCTGCGGGAGGACGGCGGAGAGGACCTTCAGGCCTTCGGCCACGACCTCCTGGCCGATGCCGTCACCGGGAATCACTGCGAGATCGATGCTGCGAGACATGTCGGCACCCTACTGCTCGTCCCATGGGATGACACACGCCGTCCGCCATACGGACAGCGTGTGTCGGGCGACGAGGGGGTCCGGTAACAAGCGCCCCTAAGCGGCCTGGTGGCCGGTGGCACCGCCGTTGTCCCTGCGGTCGAGGGCGCGCTGGAGGGCGGCGGCGGCGTTCTTGCGGTCGCTGTCGCTGGTGCGGGAGAGGTGACGGACTCGACGGCGGGCGGTCGTCTCGGCCATGGGAAATCGACTCCTTCGGCAAGCACGGGAGTGCGGGGCGGGGTTACGAGACGCCGGAAGGGGCGGGGAGCGGTGCCGCAGGGGTTGCCTGCACGGGGCCCGGCTCACGACCGCCATTCGCTTGATCGAGCGATACGTTCGGCTCCTACAAAGTTAAGGGAGCCGAGCGCGTCTGTCTCCACAATTACTCGGACTTCCTACTATCTGAGACAGCGGATCGCATCGCACCGCGCTGAGCTGCGGTTTCTCCGTCCGCCCGGCAGAGCACATCCCCGTCCCGCCAGTCGAATACCAGCTCGTACGCGGGGTCGAGCGGACCGGCCGGAGCGGGTCGCACGAAGGCGCTCCCCTCCTCGCCGGGCAGCCGTACGACGCCGTCCACGCCGAGCGCGCAGCCCCGCCCCGGCCGCACCCGCCGGCCCCGCGCGCGGTACAGCGCGGCACCCTCGTCGCTCGCGGAGAGCATCCCCGCGTCGTACGCCCGGTCGACGATCCGTTCCGGTTCCGCCGTGACGCGTCCGCCGATGCCCTGCCGGCGCAGGCCGGCCCGTACGGCGACCGCCTCGGCGTAGCCGACCCGCAGCCGGCGGTCGCGGTGCCGCACCCGGCGCATCACCACCGAGCGGTGCGCGGCGAGCCGCACGGCGTCGTGGTGGACGGGCACGTGGAGGCCGCCGAGCGCGTGCTCCCGGTCCTCGTCGGCGAGGTCGCCGTCGAAGGCGTCCGCCAACCGGGCGCGCACGGCGTCGAGTTCGGCGGCGGTCAGATCGGCGGTGTGGGCGGTGCGCTGCGCACCGGGGGCCGCGGCAGGGGTCATGCGGACCGTGTCCCGACCGACGGCGGGGCGGGGGCGGGCGTCAGCCAGTCGGCTGATCCTCCGTGCGGCCCGGGGGGCTGCGCCGCACCGGGGGAACGCTGGGTGCATGAACGACACGGCGAAGGTGTTCCTGGAAGGCGGCCCGGACGATCTGCCCGACCGCGTCGTCCCGGCCCCGTCCCCCGGCCCGGACGTGAAGATCGAGCTGCGCAACGGCTACGAGCACTTCCGGCCGACCTCGCGCCGCACGCACACACCGCAGGGGGAGCTGCAGGTGTACGAGTGGTGGGAGCGCACGGAGATGCCCGGCTAGGGCCTTTCGTTTGGATCAGCCCGGCTGTGGCCGACGGGACATGGTGACGTGCCCGAGCGGGGTCTGGTGCGTGCGGCTGCAAGGCGGAGGA